>JQDQ01000174.1 GCA_000747625.2 Smithella sp. SCADC | reverse complement strand
GGATGCCGGCCATGGGGCCGGTGGTGGCCACAACGGAGACGACCTTGTATTGCGAGGGATGAAGCTTTCCTGCGGCATGGCGAAGCGCGGTGGATTTGCCGCATCCTGTGGGGACGGCGCCCCTGAGGGGGAGGATGAAGCGTATGTGGATGCCGGCGATGGCAACGATCCGGTATCCGGCATCAGGCAGACGCGGCTGCTCTGCCGGCGAATCCGGCAGTTAATTTTGAGGTCCAGAGGAATCAGCTTTGGATTTTGGCCATCCATAGCAGAGGCGCCTAAATCCTGTCGCCGCAAAAAGAAGGTGGGGATGATCTCACATCAACAGCGGCTCAAATTGTGCTGAGGTCTTGCCGAAAAGAAAATCTTTCAGGTGGAACAAGGCAGGCTTAATCACCTTGGCCTTTTGGGACGAGCTCTTTCGAAGGCAGCGGTACCCGTATCCCGGGCGAACAGCACGGGCATCTCTCAGGTCTGGGCCACGCAAACGTCTTCGCCTGTGAAAATATCTCATTTACAGAAACACAAAGATGTATTATCAAAAGACAACTTGTGGGAGAAGAGGGTCGTTTTATTTATGGAAGGGCTAACTTCCGAGACGGCGACCTTCTCTCTCTTTTTTATTAGATTATCTCGCTAATCCGTGCCTTCTATACAAAACATTCTGATAAATACACAAGACTTTCATTCAGGTTATTGTGAAGGGTGACACTGGTCATCCGGAAGGAGCTGGATCGCAGGTTAGCGATCGCCGGCCACTGTTTCGAGTGGGCCGACATCAAGCAGGATCTCAATGCCCTGCAGGAGATCACGATTGAAGACCGGGGCAAGACGCTTGTCATCCGCAGCGAATGCCACGGAACCTGCGGCAGGGTTTTCCAGGCGATCGGCGTGGCCATCCCGCCGACGATCCGGGAGGTGGCATGACGCAATCCATGTTGTCAAAGAGCAATCTGTGGTGCCAAGAACTTTTTCAAGGAACCCATCTATCTAAAATAGCTAAACTATTTTTGGGCAACTGTAGAAGATCAGTATTACATCTATATAGTCACAAACCTCAAAGAAGGACTTAAACCAAATTTATTTATAATACAAAATCCTCTAAAATGGTTGACCGCTGACCCTCCAGTAGAAGAAAACTATTCGGACTGGAAAAACGCCGTAGTAGTTGAATATGAATTCGATAAATCTTAGTAAGTAAACAAATATCTTAATAAGTTTTAAAGATTATTTCACGACTTCTATAAATACAACAGCAGAAACGTCATTATTGCAATAAATATCTCTTGGCAAATAAGTTTTTATGTATATAATAGTGCCGTAAAGTCATTATTGCATATTATTTTTTGGGGTCAAGTGAAGACATTATTAAAGGATATTGCAACAGTTCAAATGGGTTTTTCTTTCAGATCAAGGCTTGAATCGCTGAAATCAGGAGAAGTCGGCATAATTCAAATGAAAGACCTCACCGATGAAAATATCGTTAATTGCGAAAATTTATCTCATGTTGATATGGGCAAGTTTAGCGAAAGTCATTTAGTAAGAAAGGGTGACCTTATATTCCGGTCACGCAGTTTAACTTCCACATCTGCCATTCTTTCAGACGAACCTGGTCATGTTGTAGTATCAGCCCCACTCTTAAGAATCAGAATAACCAGTCCTAATGTTATGCCGGAATATCTCAACTGGTTTATCAGCCAGTTACCGGCGCAAATATTTTTGGCAAGTCAAGCGCGCGGAACAACACAAAAAATGATCAGTAAAGAGGCGCTGGAAATGCTTCAAGTTGACGTGCCGCCACTGGAAAAGCAAAAAATGATTGTCACGTTGGCCGCGTTGGCGGAAGAAGAACAGCGCATAATGAAGAAACTTGCACTAAAACGTAAACAATATGTTTCAGCCAAATTAATTCGTGAAGCACAGGAGAATAAATAGATGAATGTAAAAATCGATCAGAAAGACATCAATAATGCGGCCTGGGCGGCCTGCGACACTTTCCGTGGCGTTGTCGATCCCGCGCAATATAAAGACTACATTCTGGTGATGCTGTTTATGAAATATATATCAGACACATGGAAAGATCATTATGAGCAATATCGTAAAAAGTATGGTGATGACGACGCCCGTATCCGACGCAAGCTGGAACGTGAGCGTTTTGTTCTGCCGTATGCGGAATTAAAGGATCACGAAACCGGAAAAGTGATTGACCGGTTCCTTGCCGATTTTTACAACCTGTATGAGCGGCGCGCAGCAGCAAATATAGGCGAACTGATCAACATCACATTCGACGCTATTGAAGAAGCCAATAAATCAAAATTGGAAGGTGTTTTCCGCAATATCGATTTCAATAGCGAAGCGAATCTCGGTAGGACCAAAGACAGAAACCGCCGTTTGAAAAATCTCCTGGAAGATTTCAATAAACCACAACTGGACATGAGTCCCAACAAAGTTTCCGAAGATGTTATTGGTAATACCTACATTTATCTGATCGAACGCTTTGCCACCGATGCCGGTAAAAAAGCCGGTGAATTCTACACGCCGCATAAGGTATCTGAATTGGTGGCCAAGCTGGCCAGACCCAAGTCCGGCGACAGGATTTGCGATCCGGCTTGCGGTTCCGGCGGTTTATTAATCGAGGCGGCGCTGGAAGTAGGCGATAAAAACTTTGCCCTTTTCGGCATGGAATCCAACGGCAGCACTTGGGCGCTTGCCCGCATGAACATGTTTCTACACGGCGCGGACAGTGCGCGCATCGAATGGTGCGACACGCTGGTCAGCCCCGCACTGGTGGAAAAAGACCGCCTGATGAAATTTGATATTGTTGTCGCTAATCCTCCATTTTCTTTGGACAAGTGGGGCGCGGAAGAAGCCGAAAGCGACCGTTTCAACCGCTTCTGGCGTGGTGTCCCGCCCAAGAGCAAAGGCGATTGGGCATTTATCAGTCACATGGTGGAAGCTGCGCTGGAAAAAGAAGGACGCGTGGCTGTTGTTGTTCCTCACGGCGTGTTGTTTCGCGGCGCAGCCGAAGGACGGATTCGCCAAAAAATGATTGAAGAAAATCTGCTGGGCGCTGTCGTCGGCTTACCGGGCAATCTTTTTCCAACCACTTCCATTCCCGTGGCAATATTGGTTTTTGACCGCAGCTGTGAGAAAGGCGGCAAAAACCACAATCGCAAGGATGTCATTTTTATTGATGCCAGCCGCGACTATCTGCCGGGAAAAAATCAAAATGCCCTGTCCGATGAGCATATTCAAAAGATCATCAAAACGGTTAAAGCGCGAAAAGCTATCGATAAATATGCGCATGTGGCCGCGTTTGACGAAATTAAAGAAAACGATTTTAATCTCAACATACCCCGCTATGTCGACACATTTGAAGAGGAAGTTGAAATTGACATTGACGCTGTGCAACTGGAGATCAATCAATTGGAAAAAGAACTGGCCGATGTGCGGGGTAAGATGGCTGTGATGTTGAAGAATATCGAACGATAGCGCATTGTATATGGGAATTTTACCCGATGATGACATTCTGGGCTGAGTAAGGTATTTTTTTTCCTCTCCCTTGAGGGGAGAGGGGTAGGGTGAGGGTGATAACCATATCGAGGTCATACTCGAAATGGTCTTTCAACCAATTTTCCCGATTGGGAAAATTGGTTAGTCATGGGTTTAAAATATAAAAGGAGAAGATTAAATGACTGATAACCTTCCGGTAAAAAGTGAATTTCTCGTTTATCAGACAGAAGATGGCCGCATTAAGATTGACGTCCGGCTGGAAGATGAGACAGTCTGGCTCACTCAACAGATCATGGCTGATCTATTTCAGACTACCCAGCAGAATATCAGTCTCCATATTCGGAACATATTCGAGGAAGGCGAACTGAACCCAGAAGCAACTCACAAGAAATACTTGTCAGTTCGACAAGAGGGCAAAAGATCGATTAGTCGGCAACTCGATTATTACAATCTGGATATGATCATCTCCGTTGGCTACCGGATAAAAAGCCACGTTGCCACCCGTTTTCGCATCTGGGCCACGCAAAGGCTCAAGGAGTATATCGTCAAGGGCTTTGTCATGGATGACGAGCGGCTGAAAAATCCGCCTGTTGCCGGTTCAGCCATTCCTGATTATTTTGATGAAATGCTCGAACGCATACGCGACATCCGCGCCAGCGAACGCCGGATGTACCTGCGCGTGAAGGAAATATTGGCTATGGCGGGCGACTATGACCCGTCCTGGCCCGAGACAAACAAATTTTTCAGTGTCATTCAAAACAAGCTGCACTTTGCCGCAACCGGCCTGACGGCGGCGGAACTTATCAAAGATCGCGCCGATCACACACAAGTCAATATGGGCCTCACGAACTGGAAGGCAGGCGAAGTCCGCAAAACGGATGTGACCATCGCCAAGAATTATCTGAAAGAAGAAGAAATCGACGGCTTGAACCGGATTGTCGTCATGTGGCTGGATTATGCCGAGGATCAAGCCAAACGCCGCAAACAGGTTTTTATGAAAGACTGGGAACAAAAGCTTGATGAATTTCTGAAATTTAATGATCGCAATGTTCTGCCCGATGCTGGAAGCGTCAGCAAGAAAGATGCGGATGAATTTGCCAAGCACGAATACGACCACTTTGCCGAACGCCGCCGGGAATACAAAGAGGCCATTGGGCAGGAAGAATCTATCAAGCAACTTGAAGATGCTGCAAAGCACTTGGGACGGGGACAGAAGAAGCTGGAGAGTGAGAAATGATTTCTGCCAAATGGAAAAAGTTGCCACTTGATCATGTTGCTTATATTCAGACTGGTTTAGCAAAAGGAAAGACGGACATAAAGAACCCGCGAACAGTACCGTATTTGCGGGTTGCGAATGTACAGGATGGCTATCTTGATCTTTCACTAATAAAATTGATTGAAGTTGAAGAAAGTAATATCGACAGATATTTGCTGAAACCCGGTGATGTATTGCTCACTGAAGGTGGTGATTTTGATAAATTAGGTCGCGGCGCTATCTGGCAGGGCGAAATAAATCCATGCTTGCATCAAAACCATATTTTTGTGGTGCGACCAAAAGATGAATTGCTGATGCCAGAGTTTCTTTCACACCTTACAGGAAGTGCTTACGGGAAATCATACTTTCTTAAGTGTTCAAAGCAGAGCACGAATTTAGCAAGTATTAATTCAACACAACTAAAGGAATTTCCTGTTTTACTCCCCCCGCTAATGGAACAAAAAAAGATTGTTGAAGCAATACATGAATGGGACTATGCCATTGAAAAGAACGAGCGGCTGATTGCTGCCAAGAAAAGAAAACTAAAAGGTTTGATTAAAAAGCTCATTATCAACAATCCCGAGAAAAAAAGGTGGGGGAAATATCCTTTAGGAAATTTTGTAATAGAGAGAAAAGAAAAGAGTAGTGTCCACAATCAATATCCCACAATAACATCATCGCGTAGAGGAATTTTTCTTCAAGAGGAATATTTTTCAAAGCAAGTTACAAGTAGTGATAACTCTAGTTATAAAATTATTAAGAAAGGCGATTTTACTTTTCGTTCAATGAGTGATGATGGCATTTTTGTTTTTAACCGCTTGCTGCAAATAGATATTGGAATTATTAGTCCTGCTTATGGTGTGTTTTATGCCGATGGTGTTGACCCTGATTATCTCTATTATTTCCTTAATTCTTCAGATTTCAAAAGGGCGTTAGTAGGAGAAAGTCAAGGAGGAACAAGAACAGCTCTTAAGCTCAGTGCAATAAAGAGGATTAATGTTGGTCTTCCTATTTACAACGTTCAGAAAACAATCGCCGCTATTCTCAATATCGCTCAACAAGAGATCGACCTTTTAAAAAAACAACTGGACGCATACCGCAAACAAAAACGCGGCCTCATGCAAAAATTATTAACCGGCCAATGGCGAGTAAAAAAATAAGGAGACCTTGATCTATGAGTAAGACACATCCTTTTTCAATCTATCTTCTTAAAGAAGGTTTTGATGCCGCTAATTCATTAAAAGCGGGGCACGGTTTGAAGGATTCATTTGATGCTGATAACATTCCAGAGGGTGCATCTATATTCATACTTGATTCTATTCCGAAGGAGCCTTGGTGGAAAAACTATTTTGGCGTTAAGGGAAATTTAAAACAAACAATAAAAGGAGCCATCCTATTTCTTAATGTTAAAGAAAGACACTTTGCTATCACCTTTGGACACACGCATCACCACCTGAAGGATGAATGCTATGAATATGACTTCGGTCTTCGTGTTACGCTTAACAGTTTAGATCCTGATAAACTAAAAAGTACAGATACTCTGGAACCAGAAAAGGCAAAGAGGCAGCGTATTCAAAGCCCTGTTGACTCTGACTTGACATACTTTGATTTCGATAGAGATAGTTCAATTATCAAAACACTGACTGGTAAAGTAAAAAATGAATACAAAAATATTTTCAAACATGCAACAGGCGCAAGTAGCTTGCGTATTGGTTTAAGCGTTGAACCAGACAAACTGAACGAACTATGTCAGAATACACTGGATATATATAATAAAGAAGATTTCAAAGCGGCTTTTCCTGATATCCAAAATATAATACCAATAAAAGATCCTGAAATAATAAAACAACTTGACTTCCTGCTTATTCAAGCCTTTAAAAATAATTCAATAGACTTGGTATTGACGATTCCAGAAATCGTCAATTATCAGGATAGCTTGAGCATAACATTCACAGGTGTTGGCCAAAGCTTAATGTATGAAGATGTTTACATCAGTTATTACCGAGATTATTTGTTAAGCCATGAATATAAAGCCGACGATTTTTCTATAGATATTCTAAAATCTCATCAGCTGAATATTTGCAACGACGACGGTTCGACAAAAGAGAAGTTTTCAATATACAAGAGCCTACTTTATGATACTAGTCTTGATAGCTGTTGTTACCATTTCTGCGAAGGTAATTGGTATCAAATAGAAAAAAGCTATATAGACAAACTAAAGAGATACCTCGACCCTTATTTTGAAAATACAAATCTGATAGATTTTAACCATAATTCAGAACGTGCTTATAACAACGCCATTGCATCAAATGACTCTAAATACATTTGCCTTGATTGCACAAATATAAGTCCTGTCGGTCAACGCCAAGTTGAACCATGCGATCTCTATAAAGTAGAAGATGGGATAGCCATCTATTCCCATGTAAAACTATCTACAAGATCAGCTTCCCTTAGTCATCTATTTAACCAAGGTGTTAACTCAATTGAGTTGATTAAAGTCGAAGATAGCACAAAGGAAAAGATGATAAATCTTGTAAAGGAAAATCTGAATGGTAACAGTGCAAAAGATTATATCAAGTCAATTGAAGACGACATTTCGAAAGTTATATATATTATCATTACTCATAAAGACGAAAATAATAAATCCGACAATCTTCCTCTTTTTTCTCGTATCAGTCTAATGCGGAGTATTAAATCTCTTAAGCTAATGAGTGTTAAAGCTGCTGTTTGTTTTGTTAAGGACCTGAGTCCTAAAAAAGATGGCAGAAAGAAAGAGAGAAGCAAGAAGGAACAGGCCAATGCTTAATAAAACTTCTAACACAACTAACGGTTTCCGCTTCAACGAAAAATACCTTTCGCAAGTTCCGGCGCTGCAAGTGCTTATCAATCTCGGTTATGAATATCTGCCTCCGGAAAAAGTGTCTGCCGAGCGGCAAGGAAAAACCGGCAACGTACTTTTAGAAGGTGTTTTGCGCAGCCAGCTCAAGCAACTCAATCGCATAAACTACAAAGGCCGAGAATTTCTTTTCAGTGAAGAAAATATTCAGACGGCGATTCAAACGCTGAAGAATGTCAAGTATGATGGGCTACTTCGCACCAATGAAGCTGTTTATGATCTCATCACACTGGGCAAATCTTTGGAACAATCTATTGAAGGCGATTCCAAAAGCTTTACTCTGAATTATATTGATTGGAAAAACTGGCAGCGCAACGTTTTTCATGTTGCGGCGGAATTCAAGGTGGGGCGTTCCCGCAGCAATGAGACCGCGCGCCCTGATATTGTGTTGTTTGTTAACGGTATCCCGCTGGCTGTAATTGAATGCAAGGCACCTGATGTTGAAATTGATCAGGCTGTTTCGCAATCAATTCGCAATCAGGGCGAAGAGTATATCCCCAAGTTGTTTTCCTACACGCAGTTGGTAATGGCTGTTAATAAAAACGTGGCTCAGTATGCAACGGTAGGTACTTCGGCCAGATTCTGGAGTATTTGGAAAGAACTGCGCGATACTGAAAAAGATGTTGCCGCCTGCGTCGAAAATAATCTTTCTCCTGTGCAAAAAGATCAACTCTTTCAGGGCGACTTTGCCGTGGCTCGTGCTTTTTTTGATGGTCTTGAAGCAGAAGATAAACGTATTGTAACAGAGCAAGACAAGGCTCTTTACAGCTTATGCCGCCCGGAGCGTCTGCTGGAACTAGCTTTCAAGTTTACGGTATTTGACGGCGGCACCAAGAAGATTGCGCACTATCAGCAGTATTTTGTTGTGAGGTCAACGCTGGAACGCATCAAGCAATCGGACGGGGAAGGACGAAGGCAGGGCGGCATTATCTGGCATACGCAGGGGTCGGGAAAATCATTGACGATGGTGATGTTGACGCGTAATCTGGCACTCGATCCCGATGTGCCCAATCCGCGCATTGTACTGGTGACTGATCGCGATGATCTGGACAAGCAACTGGGGAACACGTTTGCTGCCTGTGGGCTTGATCCGAATCGCGCTACCTCAGGGCGTCATCTGCTGGAACTAGTGGCGGAACAAAAAGCAAGCATTGTTACCACGCTGATTCATAAGTTTGACAAGGCGTTAAATCAAAAAAAATATCAGGACGATTCACGGGATATTTTTATGCTCATTGATGAAAGCCATCGGACGAATTTCGGTTCTTTTTCCGCACGGATGCGGCAGATGTTTCCGAATGCCTGTTATCTGGGTTTTACCGGCACGCCACTTCTAAAAAAAGAGAAGAACAACTTTATTAAATTCGGCGGGCTGATCGAACCGCATTACTCCATCCATCAGGCAGTGGAAGACGGATCAGTTGTTCCGTTACTCTACGAGGGGCGTTATGTGGAGATGGAACAGAATAAAGAGGCCATTGACCTCTGGTTTGAGCGGCATACGGAAGGTCTGACCAAAGAACAAAAGGCCGACCTGAAGAGGAAATATGCCCGTGCCGAAATGCTCAATAAGGCTGATCAAGTCATTTACATGCGCGCGTTTGATATTAGTGAGCATTACCGTGCTGCCTGGCAGGGGACCGGTTTCAAAGCGCAGCTTGTTGCGCCTGGCAAGGCAGCAGCATTGAAATACCACGAATATTTGATGAATATCGGGCTCGTTAATTCGGAAGTGGTTATCTCAGCGCCGGATACCCGCGAAGGCTATGAGGAAACGGATGAAGAGCCCACGGATGAAGTAGTCAAATTCTGGCAGAAAATGATGAAACGCTTCGGCAGTGAAGAAGAATACAATAAGCAGATTATCAATCAGTTCAAGAACGGATCGGAACCGGAAATATTGATTGTGGTCAGCAAACTGCTGACCGGCTTTGACGCACCGCGCAGTGTTGCCATCTATCTGTGCAAAGAGCTGAAAGAACATTCTCTGTTGCAGGCCATCGCCCGCGTAAACAGGGTGTATGAAAGCAAAGAATATGGCTATGTTGTTGACTATGTGGGGCTGTTGGGTGAATTGGACAAAGCGTTGACGATGTACAGCGCTTTTGAAGGTTTTGATGAGGAAGACCTCGCCGGTACTTTGACTTCGGTTAATGTTGAGGTGGAAAAGCTGCCACAACGTTATTCCGATCTCTGGAATGTTTTTAAAGAAGTGAAGCATAGCCGTGATGAAGAGGCCTATGAAATGTTGCTAGGGGATATTTCCATCCGGGAAGAATTCTATCAAAGATTGGCGGAGTACGCCAAAACGCTGGCAATTGCGCTTTCCACGGAAGCGTTCATCATGAAGATTGATGATGAAAAGTTGAATCGTTACAAAGCCGATCTGAGACGTTTCCAAAAACTCAAAGCTTCTGTAAAACTTCGCTATGCTGAAGCAGTTGATTATCGTGATTATGAACCTAAAATCAAGAAATTGCTGGATACGCACATTCAGGCCAATGAAGTCATCCAGTTGAATGAGCCGGTCAATATATTTGATAGCAATACATTTACGATGGTTAAAGAAGAACAGGGTGTTTACGGTAAAACAACTGCATCACAAGCTGACGCCATTGCGTTTGCAACCAGGAAGGTTATTTCGGAAAAAATGGGTGAAGACCCGGCCTTCTATGAAAAGTTTTCTAAACTGATCCAGCAGGCGATTGAAGATTTCCGCGCCAAACGTATTTCTGATTTGGAATATTTAAATAGGGCTGTGGATATACGCGATAAAGTTGTCACCCGTAGGCATGATGATGTTCCTGCTGTCCTGGCAGATAATGAGAATGCGATGGCCTATTATGGTGTATTGAAATCTTTCTTTGATGAACAGAACATATCACAAAAGAAGCGGGAAACGATTGCGGCAGATACGGCATTGATTTTTGAAAAGATTTTAGATAAACATTGGAAAGTTCAATTCTGGGACGATGATGACGCACAGAATCGCGCTATTGATGATATTGAGGATTATCTCATTGATGAAGTTAAAAGTAAGAAAGGATTGGATATAAGTTTTGAACAGATTGACGACATCATCGCGCGATTTATGAAAGTGGCTGAAAACAGGAGCCGCAAATGAGATTGTCTCGCGGTGTTGTTTCCTATGGCCGGGAAAAGATTGAATTCAGCTTCTGCCACGTTAGCAGGAAGACATTGGAAATAGCGGTGCATCCAAATCAGTCTGTAATGGTCAAAGCGCCGCTGGGCGTCGAACCTGCTGAAGTGCAAAGAAGAGTTGCCCGGCGCGCAAGATGGATCATAAAACAACGGAATTATTTCCGGCAATTTGAACCAAGAACTCCTGCGCGTTGCTATGTCGGCGGCGAAACGCATCTTTATCTTGGCAAACGTTATCGTTTGAAGATTATGAAAGGACGCCGGGATGAAATTAAATTAGTGAGGGGATATTTTAAAATTCAGGTAAAAGGCCGCATTTCGTCTGACAAGATCAAGAGCTTGCTGGATGCGTGGTATACTGAAAAGGCAGTAAATAAATTCAAAGATAGTTTTGATCGTTGTCTAGCCAACTTTAAGAAGATTTCATTAAAGAATCCAAGAATGCAAATTAAAAGGTTAAAGAAACGATGGGGAAGCTTGTCTGAAAAGGGCACCCTGACCATGAATTCAGATTTAATTCGCGCACCGCAAGAATGTATTGATTATGTAGTTACCCATGAACTATGCCATCTGAAACACAAAGATCATAGTACAAAATTCTATAAACTTCTTGGAAAAACGATGCCCGATTGGGAAAAGAGAAAACACAAGCTGGAACTAACTTTGGTTTAGTATATCAGAAGCTGTACTTACATTTGTCACGGATTGGTCCGTTTAGAGAAAAGATAGGCGAGGACACATGTTTTTCCCTCTACATGCCCACGAAAGAGATTGCAGATTAGTTTCAATGGGAGCTTCTAATCCCGGCCAATTTTCGGGTTTATCTACTAGATCTTTCGGAAATTCATCATATATTCTTTTTATGTCTTCGATTGTGTAATTTACAAATTCAACAAAGTAATGCTTGTCTCTTGTTGGCGTTTTGCTTTCCCTCTCAAAAGCCCCCCTATGGTTTATCCGGGAAAACGGGAAGGGGTTCTCCCGCTTTCGGCTGGCCTGCCTATCCCCGGATGTTATTCTATACTTTAACTTTCAACTTTCACCTTACTATTGACAGTGATACTATGTTGTAGAATCAAATGAAGTTTTTAAAGAAGCCGTTGACTTTTATCTTGATACTTGCGCCAAGCGAAACGAAACGCCGGAAAAGCCTTTCACTGGCCGCTTTGTTGTCCGTGTCAGTCCAGATTTCATAGTAAAATTGCCACTGCCGCAAAACGCGAACATAAGAGCATTAACGCATGGATTGCTGAAGCCTGTAAAAACCGCGCGGCTTAATGGTTTCTTGATTATCATTATGCCTTTTCTTCTTTCTGTATTTCAACCACGCTTTTATTTGTTGCCGCGTCTATGATCTGCCCGGCCAATGTTTTATCCTTCCAGCAGCCTTAAATATTCCTTTGCTGATTCATAACAGACACCGGCAATGAATTTATTGAACGGCTTATCATCACCCTTATGAGTCCTGTTCAAGGTGTCCAGATATTCACGCCTCAATACCGGCGGTATAATTGCGACCGGATAGCCTGATTGCAATAGAGCAAGATTCATTAGCAGACGCGCCGCCCTGCCATTGCCGTCAATGAAGGGGTGTATAGTCACAAGCTCCTTGTGGATAATGGCCGCAAATTCAACCGGGTGATTTTTCTTCCGTATGCCGGGAATACTGTTAACAAAGGATTCCATTAAATCTGATATTTTGTCAGGTGCCGGGGGAATGAAGTCCGTTCCGGTAATAATGACTTTCTGTTTCCGATATTTTCCGGCATGACTTGTGTCAATCCGATAATAAAATAGCCGGTGCAATTCTTTGATATTTGTTTCCGTAATGTCTTTGTGCTTTGCCAGCCGGAAAAGTAAGTCATACGCTTCCGAATGTCCCAAAGCCTCTAAGTGATCTTTTACCGGCTTGCCGCCGATAGTCATGCCGTCTTCAATGACAATCTTTGTTTCGGTTTCCGTCAGAGAATTGCCTTCCAGAGCATTGCTTGAATAGGTCATGCCAATTCGGAAATATTCCCGAAGCTGTTTAAGCAAGTGCGCGTCCGTAGGCCTGTGTGTGTCAATCTTTGATTTTAAAATGTCAATCTTTCGTAGTATGTCGTTCATTATGCCCCCTTTCATGAAGCGTTTGCCGTTGTTGAGTCTTGCTCTTTGTCACTTACCGCCTGTTCTATGATTTGTCCGGCCAATGTTGAAGCGTTCCTCAATGCCTCATCTCTCAAATGAGCATACCTTTGAGTCATAACCGGGGATTTATGAGTCAATAGCTTTTGTAAAGTATATAAATCAACTTTGCCACTTGAAGCAAGCCTCATAATGTTAGCCGCCTCAATGTCCGTTGATTTATCTATGGCCTCTAATAGCTTTTTTAATTGTTCGGGATTTAAATCTTCTGTTTTCTGATTATCCACTTTGACGGGTTCAATCTCAAAGTTTAGGCTCTGGCATAATTGCCGCGCCGCGCCAAAATGAACAATTCTTTTTAACAATCCAAAAATGTGCTTTACTGTTTGCGGTTTCAATTTCTTTGACAGGCTCACGCGCAAACGATCAGCGTCAAGTCTGATAATATCTTGAGGCTCTTTGTTTCCAAATGCCGGTGCTATGTATTTTTCAAACCGTCCCTTGTCCGTATTGATTGATTTAGAATCACCCTTATTTGCCTCATATTCTTCCCATAGCTTTTGAAGTGTCCACTTCCCGGCCTCTGCTAACTTTGCGGCCTTTACTTGCTCTCTGACCTCTTTCCGGGACTTGCACCGCCCTTCAATTCTTTCAGTGCGAACGCGCCCGGCTTTTGCCGCCGTCACGTTATCGGCATATGGATATAAAATCAGCGGTCTAAAGAATAGCCTCTATCCCTTTGCGGTGGATCACATTCAACAGCACGAGCGCCGCGCCTATCGGACGCTTTGAGCCACGCTCCAATTGTGAAACGTACCCTACCGTTAAGTTGAGGTATCTGGCAAAAACCGCTTGGCTCATGTGCGCTTGTTCGCGGATCATGCGAATGTCTTTACCTGTCAGCGGTTCAATCTCTATTTTATTTTTCAACCCTAGGTGACGCATGGTAATTTTTTCATAATTCGCTTTACTCAAAAGGTCAGCGTCCTTCATGTCCTTGGCCGTTTCAAGCAACGCTTGTGTAAGTCGGCTAGGTTTATTTTTCTCTGTTTTCATAGCTTATCTCCTTCAAAAGCCCTTCTTTAATTGCATGTTCAAGGCGCTCTTTTTTTGCCTCAAGCCACGCCGCCCCAATCTCTTGCAACGTATCCAGTTCATCCGCCTCGATATTATCCCGTTCGTTCTTCGCAAAGCCGTAGAGGAATACAGCCCGTTTGCCGGAGCGGTAGGCGATTAGTAGCCGGTAGCCGCCCGATCTGCCTTGTCCTGCCCGCGCCACCCTTTGCTTGATGATCCCACCGCCTAAATCGGCGTCCACAAGCCCACGTTCCGCGCGTTCAATGGCGTCACACAAACTATGATCATCAATCCGTTCCTGTCGCGTGTAACGCGCAAACCACTTTGTTTTAAAGAGTCGCAAAGCATCATCCTCTGACACTATGTACTATAGCACTATATATCATACATTTCAACCATTTTTTGCAAGAGGTGTAGACAAATGATCAACGGTAATCTGTCTGGAGTTGTCTGGATGTAAAAATGACTCAACATGAAGGATCTTAACGATCGTGTTTAGCTCGCAATTGCAGTGGAAGTAATGAATTTGTCTTCCATATTACGACCTCTTTATTTAAAACTATATAATTTTTCTACTATATCTACCATGCCCATGGTATCCAAACCGCAGTATTCTTCCAAAAGCCTCATGACTTTTACCTTCTTGCCAATCTTCAGCCCTAAATTTGGTCTTTTCGTTCAATTTATAATTCGGCGATGAGCGTTGAAAAGTAAGTGCGCTCTTCGCCGATGGGAATCTTCGGAAGGATGACCTCCTGCACGGCTTTTTTCGCCCGCGTCATCCCCTGTTCTTTCTCTTTATCCGTAAGTTCAATATCGTCAAGTTCGTACGCCGCCTCGATTGATTCTTGCAGGCTGAAGACAAATTCGATCGGATCGTCGGATTTTCCTTCGTAGTAGGCACGGTATGCTTCGCGGATCTTGTTGGCCATGTCAACGATCTCCTTCAAATCCTCGATACGCTCTTTGCGATCTGCCGTGAGAAAATCTGCCGCCAGTGGATCGCTCTTGTCATTTACAACGTTGTCCCAAAGCAATTAGAAGTCCTTCAGGTCGAGATCCTTGAGATTTTCGACATACTGGCGGAGAATCATCGCTTCGTCGGAACGGTACTGTTTCGGCTCGTTGGATGTCTTGTCCTCTTTTTTGAATGGTGGATAGGTAATTTCCATAATGCGCGCCCGCGATTTAATCGTTTCCGCGAGCGGCTTCACGCCCATGTAGTGTTGCGGATTTTGAAGTCCGACCAGGACAACTTCATTCGCCGCCCTAACCACTTCTTTGTCCTCGCCGAGGAAAAGTGCGCGGTCGTGATCGAATAGCGAGTTCAGTATTTTTGCCACTTCCGGCTTCAGGGTGTTGATTTCGTCGAATTCTAAAATCGCGCCAGGCGTCTCAAGCGCCTCTACGACGGTGGACTTGATCCGGTATGTGCCACGCTTCGAATCATATTCCAGCAAATATTTCAAATCCTGTTCGTCCTTACCTGCCGAGCAGGTGAAGCGGAAGACCGGCCGACGTGCAAGATACGCCAGATGGTCAACGATTTTGTTTTTACCGGTGCCCGCATCACCCTGGATAATCACGACACCCTGACCGCGCTCTCGCTGGCGGTTCATAAGGCGGATAAATTTCTCCATCGTCTTGACAACATGAGGAGTTTCTACGAAATACGGATCGCGCCCCAAAATTCCCGTGACTTTTTTAGTGGCCACTCCGTTCAAATACCGCAGCACCCGCAAGACCCATTCTGAATTCGGGTGTTTTTCATGCAGTTCTTTGAGATAAACCCGCGCTTTCTCTTTTTTCTTTTTATCGTCGCTCGAAATGTTTTTAATGGCTTCAAGATAATTTTCTTTTGTATTCTTCAGAGCTTTGAATTTCTCGATGGGCATGAAGCGGTCTTTATCTCCAAAACGCACCTTACCCTCAACGGGCTCCCCACCGGGCTGTATCTCAAGGCCGTCGCTCCGCATGAAAGAAATATCCACCATCGTCTGCCCTTGTTCGCGGAATTGGTGCGCTACGATGTCCCATGAAAGTTTCTCTTCATTGTCCTCAAACACTGTCGTCCACTCGCGTCCGATGCGCACTTTTTTTCCGTTTCTTTCTTCGGCAATCATTTCTCTCTCCCTGCTCCGGCTCTCCAGAAAGGCTTCCACTTCGCTCACTTTCACCTTTACGTCCATCTGGCAAAGAATCTCCACCTCTAAGGTACAATGACGAGTATCCCCTGACAACGTAGTTAACACCCAGGCAACTGGAGCCGAATTTACCGACCAACATGAAGTAGCCATCCGCACGGCATTTTTCTGGTCCGTCGCGAACTTTTCATTATTATACCAACTCAGGTCATAGAAAAGACCTTTGAATTTCTTCCGCAAATTCTCAATCGTGGCCAGTAGCTCCCTGCCTTCATGCATGATTTTCGGAGTTCGGAGGACTACCATGAAACCCTCATTCTTCAGGCGTTCGAGATCTTCCCTGGTGAGGTTTTGTTTCTTTATCTTTTCGCTCCACATATTGGTGATCTGCTTCTTCTCATTTTCACTGAACTTTCGGCCTGTGAATCTTTCAATCTCCAGGATGCCGGGGAAATCATTTTTGAAGAGTGCTTTTAGTTCACGCAGGGACAAACCGTCCGGCGTACGCTCATTCTCCGGCAGCGTTTTTTCCTTAAGCTGGTTCAGACTTTCCAGCACGGCTCCAAAATCGTTTGCCACAAATGATTCCTGCGCCCGTTTCGCGAGGTCGGTAAGATCACTTCGCTCGGTTTCGCCCTGCGTCTTGTCGTTCTTTTTCCTGAACGCTTCGAATGAAAATTTTTCCAGCATGGTATTATAAACTCTTTTTCTCAAAACGCGCGAGCTGATTGCTCAAAATCTTGAGGAATGCCTGCTGTAACCTGCCCACGTCCGGCACCGGCAGACCGTTTTTATCATAATACCTCAATCCGTGAAAATAAGTTCAGTAATTTGATTTTATCTTACATAAGTGGTTGATGTTCTTTGACAAATGTGCTATTGCTT
>JQDQ01000173.1 GCA_000747625.2 Smithella sp. SCADC | reverse complement strand
ATATCCTCATCATGTCACCCAGCGAGGCAATCGTCGGCAGGACACCTTCTTTTGTGAAGATGATGAATTATTAATCCATCGGCATGAGCAGACGGGCAGGCCGTTGGGGAATATTCATTTTATTAAGCGGCTGGAGAGTAAGCTAGAGAGGATTTTAGTTCCAAGAAAAGGCGGAAGGCCGAGGAAGAATAATAACTAGTATGGTGTCCCCTGATTTCGGTGCCTTTGCCATTGAAATGTAAAGATTAAAGATTTGACTCCCATTCCGCCCCATTATTGGGATGCTGCGGGGGATGGTCCGAACTGACGGGGAAGTACGGTGGCGCCAGTTACTGTTGTGCCGTCCTTCAGCATAGTCCAAGAACCACTGAGCGAACACTCATTCGTCCAACTGCCACTGGCTGAGCCACATTGCTGGGTACCTGAATAGGTAAAAGCCGTACAGCAGTAAGTGCTTGGGGCGGGATTTGTCGCGGTTAGGGTGATGTCTTGGGCGGCGCGTTTGCCGGTGACGTCCCAAGTGCCACATGCGCCTGCATAGACAGTTCCAGTAATATTACCAAGTGCATCCATCCCAAGGTTCCATATATAGGCATAGTTATCCAACCATTGACCACTCATGTCCGCACAATCGGGAGCATGAGCCCATCCATCCGCTGCGGCCCAGAATTCATCGCGGCAAGGTCCCATTATTTTCCCTGTGTAGCGTGTGCATAAATCGTGATTAAAGCATTCCTGTGTGTAACTTTGTTCGCCATTGCAAAGTGGCCCACAACGCCCCAGACACTCTCCGCTGTAACAGGGGCCCACAACATCTTGTTCTTCGATTAATTGTTCTTTGCCTTTCACTTTTATCGTGTATTGCCCCGTCATCGTCTGCCCCAGGTTAGGACATAACGAGGTAAACCCTTGCGGGGTGATAGCGTTAATAGACATTTTCCCCTTTTTGATTTTTTCCAATTCTTCTTTGATCTTTTGAGTTGACAGATCGATATCTTCGCCGTCAGGATCATTCATAAGCACAAGATCGAGTGTTTTTGAAAGCCAGCGATGAGCAGGCCCACCGGAGTAGCCGACACTGCTTGCAAGCACAGTCAGATCACGTAACTCTTTAGCGCTCAGATTTGTCAACTTTCCGGTTTTTATGTCCACCGCTTTTAACTCAAAAGTTATATTCTTTGGGTCGGTTATGTCAACCCTGTTGGTGATCCGTTTGCCCCCTAACTGAATATCAACGAGCACAGTCTTGCTGTCATCCACCACCTGAGACGAAAAACTGATTTTTAATCCGGCATCGTAGCCCGTGATCGAAGTGTCGGTTTCGTTTAAGAAGGATGTGACGGGTGCCTGATCGGCTGCTAGGAGATTAATGGATAACGCAAAAAAGCAGAAAACGACTAACAATATTCTGGTAATTACATTCATTGGAGCCTCCTAATGTTATTGGGTTGCTTCAGTAAATACAACTTCCGTTTAGACAATCGCATTCGCCATCAAATGCGAAGGCATTCCGGCGGTGCGAAAAATACTTTCAAAAAGTGCAAAAAAAACTTGACATAACGTTCGATGGTTAAGGCCGCCGTGCTGCCCGCTCAGGGTTGCTTTTAGAGCGAGCAACACGGCGGCCAATCAATGGGGATCGTTTTCGATCTCGGACGCTTCTGATAAGACATTACTTGTTCATGGATAGACACTACGCTTTTCGTTTTGTATGTCAAGGGAAAATTTATTTTAAGGAAAAAAGGAAAAAGAGGAAAAAGGGGACGGTTCTATTTATTAGAAAAACTGGATTGCCCAATCTAGTTGGGCAATGACAGAAGGGGGAATAAATTGTCTTTACCCTCCCCCAGCCCCTCTTCCCTAAAGGGCGGGGAAGAATAATAACTAGTATAACGTCCCCTGATTTTTGGGGAGATTTTTAGACGACACTACATCTCTTTTTCCGTTACGATTTCGGTCTTAATCATTGTGATGAGTTCCTGAAAGACTGGTAAAACATCCTTGCGAAATCGACCGGCTACACAAACATTCATAATGTCGTCGCCTATTTTAAGATGACCTTCATTAATCCATGCCTTGATTTCGACGATGCCGTCTCTTTTTTTAAAATCATCAACAACGGTTTTGAGCTTTGCCTTGTCGTAGGAAAGATTCATCGCCTGAACCTTCCCGCCGTTTTTCGCTGTCGCTCGCACTATTCCGTTATGAAAAAGAATCATGCCAAGCATATCCGGCGGAGATTCTTTTTTTATTTCCTTTATCCACTTATCAATCATATAAATACTCCTTGATAATAATATGGCTATTTACAAATCAAAACCTTTGCAAAACTGTATTAAGCTAACAATCATGTCATACTAGGGAAGGTCGGCGGCGTACCCCTAAGGGTGTATCCAGTATTATCAAGCTTCCTGGATTCCCGCCTACGCGAATGACGAATAGGGTAATTTTGCAAAGATTTCAAATCAGTTGCCTGATGATACTTTTTCCAGGAACATCAAAACCATTGCATTAACTTCATCCGCTCCCTCTCCCCGCAATATGCCGTGATGTTTGGCATAAATCCGGAGAAGCTGTTTATCCTTTGTGCCGAGCTTTTCAAAAATTTCCAGTCCGCTCACCGGATTCACTACCGGATCATCCGAACCCTGTATGATAAGAGCAGGGCCCTTCACATTTTTAAGTTGATCTCCGACTTGCTTCATTAGTTTTTCCAGTTCGTTGCTTCCGCTCACCGGATTGCGAGTATAGTTTATATCGGGATTTTCCGGTACATTTTCTACGAATTCCATTTTAACCTTATTCACATGAATTTTTGAAAGCAACTTATTCCATAAGGTAACAACAGGTGCAAATTTGGAGGCAATGCTCGTTAGTTTGAGAGGAGCATTGATGGATATCACTCCGACAAATCTACCCGGCTTATTGGCAGCCTGCAGCAGAGCGATTCCGCCACCCATGGAAAATCCGCAGATGGAGAAAGTCTTAACGCTGTTTTTCATGATAATGTATGCACGACTTGCGGAATTGTACCATTTTTGCCAGCTACGGATGGCAAGATCTTCCGGCGCTGTACCATGTCCACGCAATCGGACACCGTAGACATTATATCCGTTCTTATAAAGATAATCCGCCAGCGGTCTGATTTCTTCCGGCGCTGCCATATATCCATGAACCAGGATAACTCCCTTTCTGCTAAAAAATCTCTTCAGGAAGAAAGTCTCCCCGATATTCCTGGGCTTACTCTCGTCTTTTATGTAATACTTCTGATAATCCTGTTCAAATAGATCCTTATCCAGCCTGATAAAGTGATTTCTTATCTTCCACCGGACAAAGAAAGCAGGGAGAAACATCAGCCTATCCATAGCTCTGGTTAAATCACGAAGAGGCTCTATTTCGTTTCTGAGAACTTCAATGATATTATCTCTCCTGATCGTATGGAAATCAGATTTTCTGCTGAATCGTTCGCTATTTTTAGTAATTATTTCATTATCCAATTTAATATAATCGCTGGATATTGCCTCTTTTATAAAATTTTCATATTTTTCATGATAATCATCGTTAAGAAGATATAACTGTTTTTTATAAAGTGACGTGTGACAATTGGTCACACCGGCTTTACGCAAATACTGGATGGCCAGAAAAACTCGGTTTTTGAAATCATTTCCATTGAAATCTTTCCGGTATTTGGTCAGGATGTAAGACATCAGATGATCATGATTAACAGTCGTCATATTATATATGGCATTCATGTAATCATACATCATATTCACACATGTTTTTTTGAACGAATCTATTTTTTTAAACTCTCCGGAATCCAGATAAGGATTATCATCTCTCAGCAGTTTGCTCAGTTTTTTATTGGAAGCTATGTAGTTTTTCGCGGACATGGGTTTGCCGAAATTAATATCAATATCCACCTTGCCTAAAACCATCGGACCTTCAACTTCCAGTTCCTCCTGAAGACGCGTTGATATATTCTTCATAAACCGGCCCGCCAACTTGCTTAGGGCATTATCCTGTGCGCGGACAGGATAATAGGTTATATTTACCGGTACAATATAAGTTTCTTTATTTATAATTTTATTCGTTTCCGCGGGATCAAAACCGAAATGAGCTGCCATTCGGGTAATGGATGAATTATCGCCGCTGGAACGGAATTTTCGTAATTTTTCGCGAACAAACTCCGTTCGCAAGGCTATCTGCGCGGCTCCCGAATGAGGCGGCCTTCTAATGCCTGCATTGTAAACCAGATACTTGCCTTTCTCGATAATCTTTTTATCCTTGATTATCTGGCCTTCCGGAAAAATAATTACCGGATAACTGTCGGTGAGAAGCGCATTGATAAATATTTTATCTCTGTTCGGGTCGGCAGTGGAAACTGCGCCTACCTTATCCATAAAGGCGCCCAATTCACCGCTAAAAAAGGATTCATATGCCAGAGAGATCGGATACCTTTTTATGTTCTTCTTGATCACATACGGCATCAAAATTGTTTCCATGCGCGTAAAGTGATTAATGACATAAAGCACCGGCTGAGCAGGAACATTTTCTGCACCATGCAGACGTATGTCCGTCTTGGTGGTTTTAATCAGTGTATCAAGGGCAACTTCTATAAGATTAATCAAAGAAACTGATATATTCATTATTCCTGGCTTTCGCTTTTTTGCATTTGTTTTATATCTGCCGCCACTCTTTTCAATATGTCCGGATTGTTGGTAAAAATCCCGCTGACACCCATATTAATAAATCGTTTCATATTCCTCGCGTCATTGACGGTGTAAATATTGACAGGAATATTATTTAATTCAACATCTGCGAGCCACTTCTTTTTAAAATAAGAGCCGGAACAATTAAAAGCGTCGGCCCCCAGTGACTCCATTATATCCGAAGGCAATTTAGAACCATAGTGTTTTTTTTCAAATAGCACGGCTACTGCCGCGGTGTTGTCTATCTGCTTCAAATGCATAATTGCGCGTGGATCAAAACTGGAAAACACGACATGTCCATTCATGCCGCTTTGTCCAACAATCTTCAGGCATTTTTCTTCAATACCGCCGAAGAACATTTTATTGACAGCTTCCGTCTTGATTTCAATGTTTACCGCGATTTTATCTTTGCAAAACTTCAATACTTCAGCCAGCGCCGGTATCCTCGCATTTTTAAAATCTTTGTCGAACCAACTACCCGCGTCCAGTTTTTTCAATGAAGCAAGTGTATAATCGGCAATCCTCCCCCGGCCATCGGTGCAGCGATTTATTTTCTCATCGTGAAAGACAACAACTTCTTTGTCCGAGGTAAGCTGAACATCCAGCTCGACCATGTCCGCTCCCATTTCAATTGCGCCTTCAAATGAGGGAATTGTGTTTTCAGGATAATAAGCCGAGGCTCCGCGATGAGCGATAACGGTAAAATCATCGCCATCCCGGCAGTGATACTTAAACAAATGATATGGCTTGCCCATATTTTTTTCAGACGTCCTTTTTCAATTATTTGAGCTATCTGATTTCTCTTCAAACGAATCGCTGTCCCAAGCATGATCGTTGATATTCGGATTAACTTCCCTGTCTTTATTCAGCATTTGTTCCTGTATCTGAATTTGTTCGCGCGTAGTGAAAATATAATCGCTCTGATCATGACGATGGCGGGCAAGCTCTCGCAGCGCCGTTTCATCATATTTGATAAAATTTTGGCTGGCGCGAACAGCGCTGTATTTGCGAAAACCAAGCTTGGTCAAAACATCAACACCCAGCCGCAAGGATGTATCCAGCGATTCTCTGTAAACATCATTTATTCCCATGTCAAGCAGTTCATATGCATCCAGACGGCTTTTGGCGCGCACCATAACAGTCAAATCGGGAAATATTTTTTTTGTTTTTTCCACCAGATCGAAATTAATCTCCGGCGAATCAATGGCGGCGATTAAAATTTTGGCTTCTGCGGCTCCCGCCGATTTTAAAATATCGATACGCGTTGCATCACCGTAAAAGACTTTAAAACCCATTTTGCGCAGTAGATCAACTCTATCGGAATCATTATCCAAAATCGTAGCCTTGACGCCGTTGGCTCTCAAAAACCTGCCCAGCGTGCTGCCGAAATGGCCAAACCCGGCGATAATAACAGGATTGCTCTCATCAATCGTATCAGCTTCCTTTTCTTCCTTTTCCTTCGTGCCGAAATAAGGAAGAATAAATCGTTCATTAACCAAAAGCAATAAAGGTGTCACCGTCATGGTAATTGCCGTCACGCCCATCATCATATCAGTCCACCGGGCGGATAAAATATCAAGCTGATGAATGAATGAAAAAAGGACAAAGGCAAATTCTCCCACCTGCGCCAATCCTAAAGTGAACAATAAATTTTGATCAAAGCTAAGCCGGATTAACGATCCGCCGGCAAACAGCACCGCTGCTTTGATTACAATGATTGAACAAACCAAAGCGATTACCGTCCAGGGATTACTGATAATCAGACTGAAGTTGATGGAAGCACCGACGGCAATAAAAAATAATCCAAGCAAAATTCCTTTAAACGGTTCAATGTCGCTTTCCAGTTCATGTCTGAATTCACTATTGGCCAAGACAACACCGGCCAGAAATGTTCCCAGCGCCGGGCTTAAGCCCACCAGCATCATGATACAGGCAGTGCCGATAATAATAAAAAGAGCCGCCGCTGTAAACAATTCGCGCAAATGAATACGGGCGATAAAACGCAAGAAAGGAACAATCACAAAACGGCCGCAAAGAATAACCAATCCGACTGCGCCCAGAAGTGTCAGTGTCTGCGCCCAGCCGGGCATATTGGAAAGTATAGTGGCATGTTCATTTGTTTGCGAATGCGAACCTGACAATGCCAGAAGAGGCAAGAGCGCCAGAATGGGAATAACGGAAATATCCTGAAAAAGCAGCACAGCGAAAGAACTTTTCCCCGACTCCGTTTTTGTTAATCCTTTTTCTCTAAGCGTCTGCATGACGATAGCTGTTGAAGACATAGCTATTGCCAAACCGCTGGCCAGTGCGGCCTGCCAGGTGAATCCCATGAAAAATAAAAGCGCGAAGATTAATATTGTCGTCGCACACAATTGCAGAGAACCCGTCCCCAGAATCAAATTACGCATCCGCCAGAAATGCGACGGCTCCAGCTCCAGTCCGACGAGAAAAAGCATCATCACCACGCCGAATTCGGCGAAATGCATAATGTCTTTTCCTTCCTGACCGACAAAACCCAAAAAGAAAGGACCGATGATTATACCGCCCAGCAGATAACCGAGCACCGAACCCATACCCAGTTTCCTGGCTGCCGGGACGAAAACTATCGCGGCAGCCAGATATATCAGAGCATCTCTCATAAAAGTGCTAATCATGGTTTTTGCCCCTCCATCTCCTTGACAATCCAGTCATTCAGGAATTCTACTTTTTTGAGCGTCTCAATATCGAATTTACCTTTGACTAACTTCTCTAAAAGCGTGTGATACATTTTTATATGAAACTGGAGCGCTTCCGCGGTCAGCAAATGCGTTCCCTGAACGGCAAAAGGAGGCAGGTAAATCATCTTACAAAGAGTCGCTGTCTGTTCAAATGGAACGAGAAACTCCCTGATTGTAAAACGATTAAAGGCATTAGCCGCATATACTTCCCTGGTGCCACCGGAAGTTATAACATTGAAGATAATTTTATTATTGAGATTGTCACCTCCCCGGCCATGCGCCCATCCGTGCTCCAGCACCAGATCAATCCACTGCTTGAGCAGAGCCGGCGCGCTGTACATATAGAAAGGGTGATGCCAGATAATAATCTGATGAGTCAGCAGGAGCTCTTTTTCACGATCGGTATCTATATTGAAATCAGGATATTGTTCATACAAATCGTTTAAAGTAACACCGTTGATGCTATCAATATCTTTTAGCAGTGCGCGATTCGTCTTGGATTTTTCAAAACGCGGATGGGCGAAAAGAATAAGAATTTTATTCATTAACAATCACCTTTGCGTAATTGAAGCCGGTTGTTATTATAGGCAAGTTTTTAGCATATTTACCAATTATTTCCAAAGGCATATTTTAGACAACTGGTTGAGTTATTATCATGGAGGGTAGGAGTTGGGGATATAACAGGTCAACACTTCGCTACTAAGAATTAAACATTTTGCTGAATTTGCAGAATTGCTCTGATAACCTTTTTGTCTGTCCTTTTGATAACATTTTATTCGAGACATTTCTAACCTTGACATTTAAGCGCAATGCGCTTAAATTTAGCATGTTTTGATTTTTTACGCTAATTACAAGCAGGTATGTATGCTGTATTCCAAATCACGCTGTTATTAACAACAACAAAAAGGAGAGTCCCTATGGAAAACCTGATATTCACAAAAGAAAACAAGATTGGAATCCTGACGTTTAACAGACCGGAGTCAAAGAATTCTCTCGATGCCAAAACGTACGATGAACTCTTCGAACTCATACCTCAGATAGATAAGGATGAGGATGTTAGAGTACTCATCATCACGGGGGCGGGTGACTCGTTTTGTGCCGGAATCAATCTGAGCTTTGCAGCCTCTTTGAAAGACGCCAGCCCGGCATGGATGCGATGGTTTATCAAAAAAGTCCAGGTCACTTTCTCATTTGAAAAAATGAGACAACCCGTAATATCGGCGGTCAGGGGACACGCCGTCGGCAACGGCTGTGATATAGCTGTTGCCAGCGATTTTATCATCGCTTCGGAAACCGCTAAGTTCGCAATGGCCTACACCACTTTAGGATTGGTGCCGGATGCGGGTGGAACCTACAGACTTACAAAACTTATCGGTCCGTCAAAGGCCAAAGAACTCATTCTTACCGGCGAGAGAATCGATGCTAAAAGAGCTTATGAGATAGGAATGGTCACCAAGGTTGTGCCGGATGACAAGTTAATGGACGAGGCCATGGTTTTGGCAACCAAACTCGCTAAAAGAGCTCCTCTGGCGCTTTCCATGTCTAAGGCAGCCATCGACAATGCTTTAAGCGGTAATTTTTGCATAAACCAGGATCTGGAGCTATATATGCAGGGGGTCTGTATCCCCAGCCATGATGCGACGGAAGCGGTTATCTCGTTTTTGGAAAAAAGAGACGGTAATTTCATCGGAAAGTAAAAGGTTAGAATCACTTTTACAGGAGACGTATTCTTAAAAGTTTGCGCTTTTACGTTAAAGGAAAATCTGGCTTGCTGTTCTAAGCAAGCCAGAACAGGCTTACTACGCCCGCCAGATAAAAAGAAAGTCCTATGATGAAATGATTCTTTTTTAAACGCTCAAGAAACAACGAGAGCGCGGCTCCCAAACCGCAGGCAGACAGGTAAGGAATAAAAATCTGTATCGTTGTAAAGTGAAGCAAATCATCGGGAAGATAATAGAACAGGTAAGTACTATACAGTAATATTGAAAATATATTAGTCAGGATTTCAAGCGCCATTGCGTCGAGCGCATACAAATAAGTTTTTGCCGCGCCATTGTTGATATTAACCAGCCGGGGATTTGTTTCAATGGCGCTGTTCATGCAATAAACAAAAAAGCCGTATAGAGGCCACATAAACATGCCTACGCCGGAAGTGTATCCCTGATGGATCGGCCACACTTTATAAAGCCAGCCAGGTTCCCCCATAAATTTTACAAAAAGAGTGTCAAGAATAATTTCAAACCACATGGCGCCGAAAAAAGTGCATCCCATGTAAAGCACCAGTTTCGGAAAGTGGATGGGTAGAAATTTTTTTGCCACGAAACTGCAAAAAAGATAGAGCAGTGGCAAAAAGAATAAAACAAAAACAATTATATATTCAGGCCAGTATTGGGGATCAAGACTCGTGATTTTAATGTCGGCCTTCTCAATTAAAAGCCACCAGGAAAAATGCGTGACAACCCCAAAAATTATATAACATGCTATTAAAAATAAAAGCGCCCGTATCAAATAAGCAGGATTTAAAACCTTTTTTAATGAATTGTTATTCTGCATGATGGTGATTTCTACCACATGTTGACCTGGAGTTCAGCTATTTTCACTACTGAGGATTACAGAGTGTAGAATAACAGTTAATTAATATCCTTGGGAATTTCAACCACTGACCTGCGTCAAACTATTCCATACAAGAAATTTTTTGGAATGTTGATATCTCTCTTATGGGGATTTTTTTCTTTAACAATTCTTCAGGAGGCTTGTCTTTTAAACAAAAAGCTTGTTCCAAATAAATATAGACCGGGGACATTTTTGAATGGAATATTTTTGATTCCACCAACATTTCATTAATAATTTCAAAAATTCCCAAATCTTCTTTAATAAACCCTCTTATCTCTGGAACGGGAATCGTATCCTCTTTAGAACTGTTCACTATTTCAATATAACCAATGTAGTTTTTATACTCTTCTCCTAAACTTTGTACTGAATTTAAAATAACACTAATATTTTCAAATCCTGAAATAGAGATAACCCCTCTATAAGAAACATGATTTGTTGTTCGCGACCGGAATGACGTTGAGTTATGTTTCCCAAAAAACGTTGTTGATTTATGTTTTTCCAAAATAGAAAAACTAATTGGCAAAAGAGAATTTATAAATTTATGAAACTCTTTCAACATTTCAGGTGACCATGTTGTCGGAAGTTTGGTGGGTTCATTTGGGGACATAATTTTAATCCTTTCCTTTAATTTATAATTTACCTATAGATTTACCTTTTCATTTTCCCAAAATAAAAATCCACTTCCTCTATTCAAGAAAGTGGGTCCTATGTTTTTCCCGTATCGTTCATCTAATACACTCACTTCATTTGAGAGTTTTATGAGTAACAGACTACTAAATTATTTTTAAATTGTGTTCTATAAATAACCTTTAATTATAAATATTTCAATGAAATACTTTTACCACATGTTAATCTAGAGTTCAGCAGTTTTTGATTATTTTCGAAATGATCGGATAACTTATGTGCGTTGCATCTTTGGTTGCCACTTCTTATTTATAAGACATAATTGATCTGTTAGAGACCGAACCAACGCTTCGTCGCGACCGATGACAAAACGCTGGCAACGGTCAGCGAGGGCTAGGTTAATGTGTCGTAGCTGTTCAGTACCTGCTGTGCAGTGTTTCAGATCTCCGTTGCTTCCGTAGTTACGAAAGATTCCTTCTCTTCGTTCCGATGAATAACCATCCAGTCACGACCCGCTAAGATTGGAGCGATATTGCAAGCCATCTTTACAGCCATGCCAATTGCCCATGTATGGTTTGTCTTTATCTCATACTGATCGCTCTGAGCGAATTCGACAAGATCGTGTGCTTCTATTTCCAGTTCCTCTTCAGACAATGATGCGCCGAGCTTTCCGCGCATTTTTTTCTTAACCTCAATAACGTCTGCGAATATTCGCTTGGCCATATCTTTAATAAAGTTGGAGTTGAAAATTTTGAGAGAATCGACGATGTCTGGCGTACGAAACGTAGCGAAAGCTACAAATATAGCCAGGTCGGTGCGCTCATCTGCATTGATTGCTTCCATCTTAGAAAGCTTATTGATAACTTGGCTCGACTTGGTCTCGTATTCGGAAAACAGCTGCTCCAACTCGAAGCGTTTACGTCCAGCTTCGTCCTCTATTGTATAAAAGTGCCCGATTACGCAGGTGTTCACTGGCTGTTGAACCCGTATCTCGTTCACTTCCCGGTCGAAAACTGCGACTAGCCCGTTATTGGTGAATCCTTCTAGTGCTTAATTTCAATATTAACCGTGTCATTTCGAAGGAACGAAGTGACTGAGAAATCTTTATAATCATTGAATAAGATTTCTCCCTTCGGTCGAAATGACATATCGGTAACTTTTGCAAGTATGTGCTAGGCGCGCAAGAATCACATCGCGAGGCGTATCTTCTAATACGTTGAGCGATGGGATTTGCAGCGCAACAACGCAGATCAGTGCTTTTCAACAGCTCTCATTAGTGAGCTTCGTCCCAGTTCTTGCCAAATGCTATTTCCACCTTCAACGGCACCTTGAGCTTGATAACTTCTTCCATTTCTTTTTTGACCAGCGCCATGACTTCTTCTTTTTCCTTCACGGGCGCTTCGACAACCAGTTCATCGTGCACCTGCATAATCAGCCGGGCAGAAAGCTTTTGCTTCAAAAGCAAGTTGGCAATATTCACCATCGCCACTTTAATCAGATCGGCGGCGCTGCCCTGAATGGGAGTATTGATCGCCATGCGTTCGGCAAACTGGCGCACGGAAGGAATCTTGTTTTTCAGTTCCGGCATTCACCATCGCCACTTTAATCAGATCGGCGGCGCTGCCCTGAATGGGAGTATTGATCGCCATGCGTTCGGCAAACTGGCGCACGGAAGGAATCTTGTTTTTCAGTTCCGGCAAGTAACGGCGGCGATTGAGTAGTGTGCAGACAAAACCGTCCCGGCGCGCCCCTTCCAAAATACCATCCAGATAGATGCGTACTTTTTTATAGCGTTGAAAATATCCTTCAATATATTCCTGCGCGATTTTCATGGAAACGCCCAGTTCTTTAGCCAGACCGAAGGCGCTCATTCCGTAAAGAATGCCGAAGTTGATGACTTTGGCCTGGCGGCGCATATCGGCATTAACCATCTGCGG
Organism: Smithella sp. SCADC; assembly: GCA_000747625.2. Taxonomy (GTDB): domain Bacteria; phylum Desulfobacterota; class Syntrophia; order Syntrophales; family Smithellaceae; genus Smithella. Next base: position 28,316 of record JQDQ01000173.1, on the reverse strand, counting down.
AAAAACTCCGAAAACATCCGACGCCGTGCGTGTGTGAATATCCTTGTCAGAGGCAAAGGCGTCAATGAGCGCTTTGTCTTCCGATAAATGTGCCAGTACCCTAAGCTCTATTTGCGAATAGTCGGCGGAAATCAAGAAACAATCCGGATCGGCGATGAAAGCCTGACGGATTCTTTTGCCTTCCAGCGTCCGGATAGGAATGTTCTGCAAGTTGGGATTACTGCTCGAGAGTCTGCCAGTTGCCGTTACTGTCTGGTTATATGATGTATGAATTCTGCCGGTTTTGGGATTGATCAAAGCGGGCAGAGCGTCCACGTAAGTTGACTTGAGCTTGGTCAGTGAGCGGTAAGCCAGAATCTCTGCGGGAAGTTCATGACTGCGGGCAAGATCAGTGAGCACATCCACGTCCGTGGAATAACCCTCTTTTGTTTTCTTTCCAGAGGGTAATTTTAGTTTTTCAAATAAAATGTTCTGCAACTGTTTGGGCGAATTGATATTGAATTTTTCACCGGCGAGGCGGTGAATCTTTTCTTCGGATATAGAGAGCAATTGCGTAAGATCCGCCGACATCTGCTGCAGAAGTGAAGTATCCACCAGCACACCTTTCTTCTCCATTTCAGAAAGAACGTGCAGAAGCGGCATCTCAACTTTGCGGAAGAGCTCAATGGCATCTATTTTTTTTAACTGCGCGGTTATCACTGGAGCAAGTTCATGAAGGGCATCGGCACGTTGTCCTGCGTAACCGGTCATTTTATCGAGAGGAACTAAAGCCATCGGGTAAGTTTTTCCTTTGCCTCCGGCAACATCGTTGGGCGCGGGAATTCGCTCATGGAGATATTCCCAGACAACTTCATCGAGATTATAGGAATTTTTAGCCGGATTAAGCAGATAAGCAGCCAGCAGCATATCTTCGCCTGACTGAACTTCAAAACCATCCAGAGAAACAAGCGTTGTTTTCAAATCATAAACGTATTTTTTTATTCCGGGACTGTTCAGGACAGGAGCAAGAGCGGAGAATACTTCTTTTGCCGGCAACTGCTCTAAAACGTTTGTATGACCAATCGGAATGTAAAAAGCATCTTTGCCTTCGCTAAGAGCAATGCCGATTAAATCTGCCGGAGGATTTTTTTCAAAAATTACTTCCAGTGAAATTTCATGGCTTTTTTTCAAATGGGAGACAAGTTCATCGAGTGATTTTCTATCTAAGATTTGTTTGTATTCTTTGGCCGGTTTTGCCTTATCCTGTCTAATTTCCTGTAGCAGTGAGGAAAATTCAAATTCACTGAAAAGCTTCGAAAGAACTTCCTTATCCGGTTCTCTGACTGCCGCATCCTGAATATCGAAATCGATTTCGACGTCTTTTCTGATATTGGCGAGCTGACGGCTGAGTCTTGCCTGCTCGGCGTACTGACGAAAGCTTTCGCGCAGTTTAACGTTTCTCAAATTCTCCGAATTCTTTATAACCTCTTCCACAGATCCATATTCCTCAATCAGCCTTTGCGCCGTTTTGGGACCGATGCCGGGAACCCCCGGAATGTTGTCGGATGTATCGCCCATCAATCCCAGAATCTCCACCACCTTGTCGGGCCCGACACCGAATTTTTCTTTCACCGCCTCCACATCATAAGTTTTATCTTTCATTGTATCGATCATGGTGACGTTTTCACCAACCAACTGCATCAAATCCTTGTCACCGGAAATAATAGCTGTTCGCCAGCCTTTTTCATTCGCCAGAACAGTAAGCGTTCCGATCAGATCGTCAGCTTCGATTCCCTGTTTTTCCAGGACGCAAATGGAAAATCCACGAACGACATCCTTGATAAACGGAATCTGAGGAATAAGATCGTCCGGCATTGGTTTGCGCGTCGCCTTGTAGTCTTCAAATTCTCCGTGACGCGTTGTCGGCCCCTTCAGATCAAATGTCACCACGATGTAGTCCGGCTTAAGATCACGCTTTAGTTTCAACAGCATGTTGGTAAAGCCGTAAATGGCATTGGTAGGAAAACCTTTGGAATTCGTCAAAAGAGGCAGCCCGTAGAAGGCGCGGTAGGTATAATTACTGCCGTCAACCAAAGCCACCAGAGGAGTTTTATTTTTTTCGGTCATGAGTTATCACTTTATTAAATTTTTATTTTACAGGTCAAATGAAGCATTAATTTTGAAAGTCCTTACCGCCCGCATATCCAGAATATCCGTGACACCGGTTTTTTCTTTTACTTCTTTTAGAAATATTTCTAACTCCTTAGCATCTGCGGCGCTGAAGGTAAACCAGATGTTGTATTCGTTATCACGCCGGTAATTATGCGTGACATTTTTATCGGCATTCACGACTGCAACAAAGCTATCTATCTTTTCTTCAGGAACACGCGCAGCGCAAAGAGTGCTGACGCGTCCGAGCTTTGTACCGTCAAACACGGCACCGATCCGGCGGATGATTCCTTCTTCTTTCATTTTCTGGACACGGTGAATTGTTTCATCCTCGCTGATGCCGCACCGCTCGCCAACAATTAAATATGGCTGCTCCTCCAGCGGAAATTCCTTCTGCAGAATGTTTAGTATTTTTTTATCAATTTCATCCATAATCATACTCTATTTAGTCATTCCCACGAAGGTGGGAATCCAGTATTTTAATAATTTATGGATACCGGCCTACGCCGGCATGACAAAACAAACTTTATTTTTTTGGTTCGTATAAACATAGCGGCTCTTCCGCCAGATAGTTTCCCGTCGCTTCGTATGCGCGCGCCCGGCAACCGCCGCAGACCTTGATAAATTCACAGCAACCGCATTTACCGCTATACTTACTGTAATCACGCAGGTTGCGAAACACTTCCGATTTTTCCCAGATAGCGGCAAAACTCTTCTTCTTCACGTTGCCGCAATCCAGTTCCAAATAACCGCAGGGCTGAACCTGACCGACGTGAGAAATAAAACAAAACGTGATACCTCCCAAACAACCTCTTGTGGATTCGTGAAAGCGGCCTCCGGCTTTTTTCTTCGGCTCCGAGACTTTGCCCTTGTTCTGATGCATGATACGGAAATAATGAGGCGCACAGGTTGCCTTGAGCTGTATCTCACAATTCAGGCTTTCCTGATGGAACCAGTTAAGCGTCTCCTCATAGTCAGATGCGGTTATTGCCTGCCCCGCCAGTTCTTTACCACGACCTGTGGGCACTAAAAGAAAAATATGATGTGCCGCGGCACCAATGTTTTTGGCTAATTTTAAGATATCTTTTATCTGATCAAGATTGGCTGTTGTAATGGTTGTGTTGATTTGGAATTCCATTCCGGCATTTTTGAGAATTTCCATTCCGGCCATCGCTTTTTCAAAAGCACCCTTCTCCTGACGAAACGCGTCATGGCTGTGCGCGTCCTTGCCGTCAATGCTGATACTGACTCTTTTAATGCCGCTTTCAATCATTTTCCTCGCGACGGTCGGAGTAACCAAAGTACCGTTTGTCGCCATGACCATACGCAGGCCCTTGTTTGTTCCGTAGGAGGCAATTTCGAAAATATCCGGCCGCAGCAGCGGCTCGCCGCCGGTGAGAATAATCACAGGTGAAGATAGGGCAGCAATTTCATCAATAAGTTTAAAGCACTTATCTGTAGAAAGTTCACCACGATAAGGTCCGCAGCTGGCCGCAGCCCGGCAATGCGCACAGTTCAAGTTGCAACTGCGAGTGACTTCCCACGCGATCATGCGGACAACATTTCCCCTCTCTTGAGGACCGGAGGTGTCCGTCAGGGTAGAGGAGCTAAGCTTTTCTTCCCCCCTCCCTTGAGGGGAGGGGCTGGGGGAGGGTGAAATTTTTTCCATAATAGATTCCAGTACGCCTTCTATATTTTGTAGAACATCATTATTCCAAAATCTTAATACTTTAAACCCTTGACTAATCAGCCATCTGTCGCGTTTTTGATCTTTGTTTTCATCTTCTGCGTGCTGACCGCCATCTAATTCTATAACAAGTTTTTTATCAAGTGAAACAAAATCAACTATATAATTGCCAATTGGTTGCTGTCTTCGAAATTTTGTATTATCCAATTGTTTGGATTTTAAGAGTTTCCATAATATTTTTTCCGCATCGGTTTGGTTTATTCGTAAATTCTTGGCCAATTGATTCAGGTTGGCTTTGATTTGCTTCAATTCACCCTCTCCCTAACCCTCTCCCCTCAAGGGCGAGGGAATAAATGATTTCTCCGCCCTTGGTGGGCGATGATCATCTTTCTTTATTCTTCAAATTCTCCCCTCCCTTGAGGGGAGGGGTCGGGGGAGGGTGTAACCTCCCTTCATTTACTGAACAACTTCGCTACCTGCGTAGCGAAATAGGTGATGATGATGTCCGCGCCGGCGCGCTTGATGGCCGTCAGCGACTCTAACATGGCTTTTTCTTCATCGAGCCAGCCCAGTTGTGCGGCTGCTTTGATCATCGAATATTCGCCGCTGACATTATACGCCGCCAAAGGTAAATCGAATTCCTGTTTGGCGCGGTAGATTATATCCAGATAAGCCAGCGCCGGTTTCACCATGATGATATCCGCGCCCTCATTCACATCCAGCGATATTTCTCTGATGGCTTCGTCGCCGTTGGCCGGATCCATCTGATAAGCTTTTCTGTCGCCGAACTGCGGCGCGCTTTCGGCAGCTTCCCGGAAAGGCCCGTAAAAAGATGATGAGTATTTTGCCGAGTAAGCCATGATGGGTATATTCTCAAACGCGTTTTCATCGAGCGCCTCACGGATAGCCGCCACCTGTCCGTCCATCATCGCGGAAGGCGCCACCATATCGGCTCCGGCACGCACGTGCGAAAGAGCGGTTTCCGCGAGCACTTCCAGTGTTTCATCGTTTTGCACGCTGTCTTTTTCCAGCATGCCGCAATGACCGTGGCTCGTGTATTCACACAAGCAGACATCCGTAATCACCAGAATGTCGGGCACTTCATTTTTTATGCGTTTGACGGCTTGTTGGACAATGCCGTCCTTGGCAAAGGCTCCTGTAGCCATCTCATCTTTTTTTGCCGGAATGCCGAACAGCAGGACCGCGGGGAGGCCCAGTTCGTGTGCCTTTTGCGCTTCCTTGGCAATATAATCAACGGATAGCTGAAATTGGCCGGGCATAGATGTAATTGGCTTTTTAACGCTCTTACCGGGCACCACAAACAGCGGATAGACCAGATCATCAACGCTTAGTTTTGTTTCGCGTATCAAACGCCGGAAGTTTTCATTCTTTCTCAACCTGCGGGCACGATATTCCGGAAATTGCATTTTCTTTAGTCCTCCCTCTTATGTATTTCTTCATCCGTCAGATAACAGGCGGGATCAGGTCCCCAGAGCTCGCCTGCCGATTCTGCCCGCGCACGGAAATTTCCGCCGCAGACATTGAGCCACAAACATCCCGCACACCGCCCCTGGACATGTCTCTTTTTATCTTTCATTTTCATCAAAAATTCATTTTTTTCATCCGTCCAGATTTCGCCAAAAGACCTGTTCCGGACATTGCCCAAAGATTGATTGCGCCAGAACTGATCGGGATAAACCTCGCCGTCCCAGCTCACACAGCCGATGCCAAGGCCGGAGCTGTTGCCCTCATTCATCTCCAACAGTTCAAGAATTTCCCTGGCGCGCCCGGGATTTTCTTTTTTCATTTTCAGATATAGATACGGACCGTCGGCATGATTATCCACCGTTAGAATTTCCGGAGACAAGCCTTCGTCAAACATCTTTTTGGTCTGCGCGGCTATCAAATCAATCAATTTGCGGGTTTCTTCATGCGTTAAATCTTCTTCGCGCAGTTTGGAGCCGCGGCCGGTATAGACCAGATGATAAAAACACATCCTTTCAATCTTTTTTTTTCTCAGCAGTTCGAACATGTCCGGCACATCAGCCACATTATGTTTATTGACCGTAAAACGGATACCAACCTTGATTCCCGCGTCGCGGCAGTTGCGGATTCCCTCGATGGCTGCGGCAAACGCGCCCTTCTTCCCGCGAAACCGGTCGTGCGTTTTTTCCAGACCGTCAAGACTTACGCCAACATAGGAAAGGCCGGCCTTTTGAAGTTTGGCCGCGATGTCTTTGGTGATCAACGTGCCGTTGGTGGAAATAACCGCTCGCATTCCTTTATCCCTCGCGTACTGAGCAAGTTCCAGCAAATCCTTGCGCAACAACGGCTCGCCGCCGGAAAAAAGAATCACCGGCGAGCCGAAGGCCGCCAGATCATCAATGAGCTTCTTGCCTTCATCTGTTGTTAATTCGTCGGGATAATCAATATCGGCGGAATTGGAATAACAGTGAATACATTTTAAATTACAGCGGCGCGTCATATTCCAAACGACCACGGGTTTTTTGTCGGATGAAAATTGCAGGAGATGCGAAGGCAAATCCCCCGATTTCCGGTTGTAACGCAGGACGTCGGACGGCTCCACCGCCCCGCAATATAACTTGGAAATTCCTATCATTTACTTTTTACCTCTTTTTTGTGTTGCCGGTTTTTTTCCGAGATAATCTTTGAGCGCCCCAACCAGTCCATCCATTGTATATTCTTCCTGATGAATATCAACGGGAAATCCGGCTTTTTTGGCTGCCGCCGCCGTAACCGGTCCGATGCAGGCTATTTTCACATCTTTGGGCAGCTTAAAACCGCTTCCCATTATTTTAATAAAGTTATTCACTGTTGATGAGCTTGTAAAGGTAATCACATCCACCTGATTTACTTTGAATAGTTCTTCCAGATCGCTTTTTTTCTTCCCCGAACTTACCGTAACGTAAGCGGTAACGACATCAACATTTGCACCAAGTTTTTTCAAACCTTCGGGAAGAACGTCGCGAGCCTCGGCTGCTCTCGCGATAAGTATTTTCTTCCCTTTCAGATTCTTGCCGGAGAAGGATTCCAGGATTCCTTCGGAAATAAATTCTTTGGGAACAAGATCAACCCTGATTCCCTTGCTTTCCACCTGCTGTGCCGTTGCCGGGCCGATACAGCAAATCTTGACACCTTTCAAATCACGGATGTCTTTCTTTTTCGCCAGCAGCCTTTCAAAGAAGAACGCAACACCGTTAGCGCTGGTAAATATCAGCCAGTCATAATCCTCCAGATTTTTTATCGTCGCATCCAGTTCGCGCCAGTTCGGCGGGGGAACAATTTTAATTGTCGGAAAATGAATGGGATTGGCGCCTTCCTTGATGAGAAGTTTTGCCAGATCGTCGGCCTGTTTTTCCGGCCTCGTAATGACCACGCCTTTGCCGAAAAGCGGTTTGGAATCAAACCACTGCAACGTGTCGCGCAAGGCAACGACCTCACCCACAACAAGAATTGCCGGAGGCGCAAATTTGCTCTCCTTTGCCAGTTTTACAATATTGGTCAAAGTACCGGTTAAAATTTCCTGTCGCGGCGTCGTACCCCAGCGAATCAGCGCGGCAGGCGTTTTGGGTGATCGGCCATTGTCTTCTAATTCTTTCACAATCTTTTCGATATTCTTTACGCCCATCAGAAAAACAAGAGTTCCGATGCGGGCCAGCGCCTGCCAGTCGATATCGCTTTTTTCTTTAGTCGGGTCTTCATGGCCGGTAACAAAAGCGACCGTGGAAGTTAATCCTCTGTGTGTGAGCGGAATACCGGCATAAGCGGGAACAGCAATCGCGGAGGTGACGCCGGGAATAATTTCAAAAAGAATTTTGCTGGCGGCAAGCTTTTCCGCCTCCTCTCCGCCGCGGCCGAAGATAAAAGGGTCTCCACCCTTTAAACGGGCAACGATGTTTCCGGACTTGACTTCTTTTACCAGCAGGTCGTTAATCTGCCATTGCGAAAGCGTATGAGCGCCACCCTGCTTCCCCGCGTAAATAAAACGGGCATTAGCGCTAGCATATTTCAACAAATCCTTGCTGACCAGATAATCGTAGATAACAACATCTGCGTCACGCAGACAGTCAATTGCCTTGAGTGTAACCAGCCCCGCGTCGCCCGGCCCCGCACCGATAATATAAACTTTTCCTATTTTACTTTTTTTCATAATTACCTGTTGTGTCATTCCAACCTAATGACACTTAATTAAATCTTCCCTCCCTCGAGGGGAGGGATTGAGGGAGGGTGAAATATTTTTATTAATCCCCCTCCCTTTAATTCCCGCCCGCCAGGGGCGGGAATATTATTATTGATTCCCGCCCCTGGCGGGAATGACAACGTATGGTTTAACAAATTAAGTCTAAAAGTCTTTTACCACCCTTTTCCAATATTATTTCTGCGAGTTTTTTGCCCATTTCTTCGGCATCGTTTGTAGTGCCGCTTATTTTTTCGCGAATCACGGTGGAGCCGTTGGGCGCGGCAAGCATACCTTCAAGCGTCAGCATCTGACCGTCGAGTTTGCCCAGCGCCGCGATGGGCAAACGGCATCCGCCACCCAACGCTCTCAAAAAAGAACGCTCTGCTGTAACTTCCGTTGCGGTCGTTGCGTCATTCAATCCGGCACAGGCCTTTGCCAGATCAACATCACTCTTTCGAATCTGCAACCCGAGCGCGCCCTGTCCGACTGCCGGAAGCATGGTTTCCACCGGCAGAAATTGCGTGATTTTTTCGGCCAGTCCCATGCGCTTCATGCCTGCCGCCGCGAGTATGACGCCGGTAAGATTTTCCGTTTCAATCTTTTTCAACCGCGTGTCAATGTTACCGCGCAACGGCACAATATTTACGTCGGGAAGCAGCGCTTTGATCTGAGCGCCGCGCCTTTGAGAGCCGGTGCCGATCTTTGCGCCTCTGGGCATAAACTCCATTTTGATATTGTCGCGCGCTACCAGAACGTCGCGCACGTCTTCTCGCGGCAGGATGGCTGCGAACATCAGATCCTCCGGCGTTTCTCCCGGAACATCTTTCATGCTGTGCACCGCCAGATCAATCTTTTTCGAGAGCAGGGCTTCTTCAAGCTCCTTGACGAAAACTCCCTGTCCGCCGATTGTCAGCAGTGATACGTCCTGCATGATATCGCCGCTGGTCTTGATGACGCAAATTTCAATATTTGCTTCCGGCATCAATATTTTTATTTTCTCAGCGACAAAATTTGTCTGCGTCAATGCCAGCTTGCTGCCGCGTGTGCCTATTTTATATTTTTTCACCATTCACTATTCACCATTCACTATTTTCTATCCATCCAACCTAAAAAGTCTCCGCACTGCCGCCACAATATCGCGGGAACTGATATCGGAGCTTTCTTCTTTTAAAACCGAAACAGGAGCGTGCAGCACCTTGTTCACGATGGAGTTGACCAGATTATCAATTTTCTCCTGATCTTCTTTTTTCAAATTATTCATCCAGCCGGAAGCTTTATCCATTTCCGCCTGCACAATTTCTCCGGCCTTGTTGCGCAGAGAAACGATTGTCGGGACGGATTCCAGTTCCTTCTGCCAGTTGATATATCTCGCTACTTCCTCATCCACAATCATTTCGGCCTTAATCGCTTCTTTTTTGCGGATATTCATATTTTCATCAACAATATCCTGAAGGTTGTCGATATTATAAAGATAAACATTCTCCAGCGCGCTTGCCGCCGGTTCGATGTCGCGCGGTACGGCAATGTCTATCAGAAACAGCAGACGGTTTTTGCGCTGATGATGAATTTTTCTGAGCATGCCGGCGGTGACGATAAAAACGGGCGCTCCGGTGGAACTGATGACGATGTCCGCCTCAATCAGTTTTTTATCCAGCGCGTCGAGCGCCACGGCTTCGCCGTGGAACTTTTCCGCCAAGAGTTCGCCCTGTGCCAAAGACCTGTTGGCAATGATTATCGATTGGGCTCCTTTCTCAATCAGTTGCTGACCTGTGAGTTCAGCCATTTCTCCGGCACCGATTAAAAGAATTCTCTTGCCATCCAGAGAGCCAAATATTTTCTTGGCCAATTCCACCGCGGCATGACTTACCGAAACGGGATTGACGGCAATGGCCGTTTCCGACCGGACACGTTTGGCCGCGCGAAAGGAACAGTGCATCAGACGGTTTAAAACAACGCCGGTGGCATATTTCTCGAGCGCCTCGCGATAGGCATCCTTGACCTGCCCGAGAATCTGCGCCTCGCCCATGACCATCGAATCAAGACTCGATGCCACACGGAAAATATGGCGCACGGCTTCCTCGCCAAGATATTCGTAAAAGCAGCCGTTAGCTTCGGCTTCGGTAAGATTGCCGTTTCGTGCCATAAAACCGCTGAGCTCTTTGAGGGCAAGGCTTCCCTCTGCGACGCTGGCAATAATCTCCACGCGGTTACAGGTGGAAAGATACAGAACTTCCTCCACGCCATTTACAGCCAGAAGACCGGGGAGTAAATCCTTTTTCTCCTGACAGCCGGCAAATATTTTTTCCCGGACAGCAAGGGGTGCTGTTTTATGATTTAAGCCTGTTAATACAATCATGTTTTAAATAAAGTTATGCAAAGTTGAAAAACAAATTCTCACGCTTCCATAGGACAACAAAAGAAGAATAAAAGCGGCGCCGGAAATCAAAGCCATCCGGTAACCCTTCCAGCCGATGGCCAGACGCTGATGCAGAAGGAATCCATAGATAATCCAGCCGGCAAACGTCCAGATAATTTTCGGATCGGTCAGCCAACCGGACTGCCAACTTATTTCAGCAAATACCGCCCCGGCAATTATACCTACGCTCAAAATCGGGAATCCCCACAGCAGACAAATATGATTAATCCTGTCCAGATCATTTAACGATGGCAGCAGCCGGCTCATCTTGCCTAATTTCTTATTTTTCAAAAGAGAGTTCTGCATGATGAACATTAATCCGGCGCAGGACGCGACGATAAACAACGCTTCGCCCATGATGACGCAAAACAAATGCAAAGCTGTCAGCCAATTTTGCAGATTCTGCGGGACAAGAGATTTGCCGGAAGCCTCTCCGGCAGCGGCAATCATGAACAACAAGATAAAAGGAGAAATGAAAGCCCCGAGCACTCTGGTTTTAGTTTTAAATTGCAGGGCAAGATAAACCGCGCATACCGACCAGGCGCAAAGGGAAAGAAAATCACGGGAGCCGGGATTAATCAGCACCGAGGAATTGGCAAAAGCGAAAAGCAGATTAACCGTTAGAAATCCGAAGGCGGCAGCCAGAATCCAGGTGGAAATCCTGGCCAGCCTTACTTTTTTAACAAGAAGCGAAGACAGATAACCGACTGTGCTTACGGCACAGAGAATGAGAGCAATCTTAAACAAAATTAATTGTAAATCAATTAAATTCAACTTCGACCTCCTCTCCGGTTATTTTTTTTACAGTTTCCTTCACTTTTTTCATGTCCCTGTTTTTTATTAAATCCAGAATGCCTTCCGCCAGCAATGATTTAAACCAATCCTTGCCTACTCCGGCGTTCTTTTCCATCTTGATGCGCAACCCTCCCATAATATTAAGAAAGATTTCATACTCGGAGCCGTATTTTTCTTCCAGCTCTTCCCGCAGATGGCGGGCTAGGGCCGGGCTTTTGCCACCGGTGCCTATGGCAATAGCCAGATCGCCTCTCTGCACAATAGAGGGTAGAATAAAATCGCATTTCTTGGGATCGTCAACAATATTTACCGGTATGCCTTTGCTGCGGGCATCTTGCGATATTTTGGCGTTGGTTTTTTCGTCGTCGGTTGCCCCGATAATCAAAGCGGCTTTATCAATTAAATCGCCCGAATATTGGGCGGCAATATGGGAAATCAATTTCTTATCTTTGAGTGTGGCAAGTTCAGGCGAAAGTTCCGGGCTGATGACCAAAACTTTCGCGCCGCAATCAAGGAGCCTCTCAGTTTTTCTTAAGGCAATTTCACCTCCGCCGACGATAATACATTTTTTATCTTTAATGTCCAAAAAAACCGGATAATATTTCAAATTTTTCCTTCCTGTAAAAATCTATTTGCCTTATTGAAAACCGGTTTGAAAAGTTATCACGAAGGTAGGCAAAACTCAAGCCGAGTTATTGCCGTTAATTATCACGGGAGCAACTGATTTAAAGAAGAAAAAGGCATTAAACACATCGTGTTTGGGGACTGTTTAAAAGCTTGTCCCGTACTTGATACGGGATGTTCAGATGCCAGGCACGCAAAAACCGAACCGTGAGGCGTATATGAATATACGTTGAGCGGTGTGGTTTGCCGCGCAATCCCGATTTTATCGGGACAGATGAGCGTTTTGTAAAGCCTCCGGCTTTTTCCGGCAATGAAGGTGTCCATTCACCATTGCGCCTCCCTACGGGAATGCGCTCCCGGTCAACAGTCCCGCCTTTTTGAATGATTTACTCGGAAAATTCCACTCTATTGCGCCCGCCGTTTTTTGCTCTGTATAAAGCTTCATCGGCACGTGAAATAGTTCTTTCAATGTTTTCCTGCATTTTATACACCATCAGGCCTATGGAAACCGTAACTCTGGAATCAGGACCCAAACTCGGGAACAAACTCTTTTCCACGCAATCGCGAATACGTTCCGCAAATATCTTTGCTGCCTGAATATCTGTTTCGGTAAGCACAATTAAAAATTCCTCACCGCCATAACGTCCGCAAAAGTCCGTTTTACGTAAAATACTGCGGACAACATTCTACTCCGCTTTGCTTGTGATATTTGAGTCTCATTAAAATTTGGGGCTCACTAAAGTATGGTTCTTCTTCCGTTGTATCTTTCGGTATCGTAATATTTTTCCACATCAACCAGTTGCAATTTATTGATAACCCCTTCCAGAGGTGCGGTGGCAATTTCTCCGTGCTGCAAACTTACCATACGTCCGAACTCTCCTTTGACAATCATATCGATAGCGGCAACGCCAAACCACCTGGCCATCAGGCGATCATGGGCTGAAGGCGTTCCGCCGCGCTGGAGATGGCTTAAGATGATATGACGTGATTCTAATCCCGTTTTCCTTTGAATTTCATTTGCGATATAAGCGGCTATTCCACCCATCGAAACATGTCCAAAATCATCAACCTGATTGTCTTTTATAAATTCTTGCTGCCCCAGAGATTTAGCCCCTTCGGCAACCACTATAATAGAATATTTTATTTCCCGGCCCTGCCGTTCACGCAAGAGCTCGCATACTTTATCCATATCGAAAGGATGCTCCGGTATCAGGATAATATAAGATCCACTGCTTTCACCACCGCGCAGAGCAAGCCAGCCCGCACTGCGTCCCATCGTCTCCACAACAAAAATACGGTTGTGAGAACCGGCGGTAGTTCTTAAACGATCGATTTCTTCCATAATAATATTCACCGCTGTATCAAAGCCCAGAGAATATTCTGTACCCGCGAGATCCATATCTATAGTTTTGGGTATTCCTACTGTCTTGATGCCCAATTTATGTAACTTATAGGCGACACCCAGTGTATCTTCTCCGCCGATAGCAACAATGGCATCAATGCCCAGTTTCTTGATGTTTTCAATTAACTTTCCCGAACGGTCATTTTTCGGATTAAAGGGATTTGTTCGCGATGTTCCCAGATTTGTTCCGCCATAACGATCCCAGGTTCGAACGATTTCTTCGTCGAGAGGTTTGATGTACTTCGCGCAGCTTTTATGATCATCCGGATCAACCTCTACTATGCCTTTCCAGCCTTCGGTAATACCGATGACTTCAAAGGATATGGAGCGTTTCGCCACCATTTTGGGATCAAGCGCGCTTTTTGTGACCCATTTGATTGCTCCATTTAATCCGGGGCAATCTCCTCCTCCAGTCAATACCGCTATTTTCATTTTTTTACTCTCCGAAATTTTGAAAATTAAAAAAACATCAACAAGGCTTATAAGGAACATAAATAAAAATATCTTATCAGTTTCCGGTAATTTTTTACAAGGAAAACTCTTTCTTGTGTCAATAACATAAAAATATCATTGTCCTCATTTTATGCTTGTTATGGATGCTTGAAATATTAACTAAAAGAATATATATATGTGTAAAATATCCTGACAGGATTATTCATGACAGAAAAAGAACCGGAAAAATGGCTGAAAATTGAAATATCGGCTCCCTCGGAACTTATGGACGCGTTGGGTAATTTTCTCACAGAAACCGGCGCTCAAGGTGTATTCCAGGAATCATCAACTCCACAACATACTGCCGGAGATTTTCCGGAACCTGTAATTGAAGAAATTCTTAAAGCCTACTTTCCGCAGGACAGTCGCAGCGAAAAAAGAATTGCCGCCCTGCATAAATATATAGAAAGCCTCTCGGAAATATTCCCCGATTTTGAAAAGCCATCCCTGACGACCGAAATCATCTGTGATCCCGACTGGGGTGAACAATGGAAAAAATATTTTAAGCCCATACGGGTAAGCAACAATATTATCGTTAAACCAACGTGGGAAAGGTATACGCCTTCCAGCCGCGATATTGTCATTGAAATCGATCCCGGAATGGCTTTCGGCACCGGTCAGCATGCATCTACCAGAATGTGCATAGAAGCGATTGAAAATGTAATGATGAAAGACCGTTCTATCAAAGAATGGAAAGTTCTGGATGTCGGCTGCGGCACAGGAATCTTGGGCATTACTGCCGCTAAAATGGGTGCTCAGGATGTCATCTGTGTGGATATTGATAAAAAGGCTGTGGAAATTGCCGGTGAAAATGCGGCCATTAATAATGTCCGGTCTTCTTTGCGTATTCTAAATAAAAATGTCGCTGCCATTGACAAACCACGCAATTTAATCATTGCCAATCTTACTGCAAAACTGCTTTTAACCCTCCGTCCAAACCTTACTCAATTGCTTTTGCCGGAAGGATACATGATTATTTCGGGCATAATAGAACAGGACGTCAAAAATATCGAGGAACAATTTATCGCCGACTTACTTACCATATATCAAGTAATCACGGAAAAAGAATGGGTCTGCTACATTCTCCAAAAGAAAACCGCCAGCGCTTAACCGTGACATTCTGACTACTGAAACATCAAAAATTGAGGAATATTAAACCTTGACCATTCCCCGAATATACAGCCCGGAGCCTCTGGAGAACAAGACAAACTGCGAACTGGGCACGGACAATTTAAAATATTTAAAGCAGGTAATGCGCCTCAAACAAGGTGACAGGATCAGAATTTTTGACGGGTTCGGTCTGGAGTTTGAAGCCGTAATTAAAGACTTTTCCGCAAAATCCGTCCTTATAGAATTGGGGGAAATAATTCCAGCAACAACTAAAGAAATTCGCATCACGCTGGCTCAGGCAATTCCCAAAGCCGGCAAGATGGATACTATTGTGAAAAACGCCGCCGAACTGGGAGCGGATATAATTATTCCTTTTGGCGCCGCACGGTCAGTCGGCCGGATTGCCGATGAAAAAAGCTCTTTAAAAGTAACGCGCTGGCAAAAAATAGCCGGGGAAGCAGCACGCTGTTGCCACAGCAGTCATATAACAAAAATCTCGAAAGTTTCATCTTTTGCTGATATGCTAAGTACCGTTTCCAGTGATGCGTTGAAATTAATTTTCTGGGAAGAAGAATCACAAAAAACAATTAAAGATGTATTGACTGACAAAGCTCTTGTTGACATAAAAAACTTCTTTATCATTATTGGACCGGAAGGCGGTTTTTCCAAAGACGAAATAAACATGGCCAAAGGGAGAGGATTTCTCTCGGTTAGCCTGGGCAAACAAATCTTAAAAGTGGAAACGGCAGCAGCAGCAATAATATCCATAATCCAATACGAAAAAGGAATTTTCAGCAATAGACTGCCGGAGGTAAAAAAATGACCATTTACAAATTCGCCGGTTTTTGGCGCCGTTTTATAGCTTTTTCGATCGACAATACAATTATCATTATAATTTTTTCTGTTTTAAGTATAATAGCAGCCACGGCATATGTATTGGGAGCGATTTCCTCAAATAGTGACGCCTGGATTGTTGATTTAACTGATCCGACATCTTCTCTTTCAATAATGTTTATTTCATGTACGCTTTATTTTGTTACAATACTTTTTTATTTTACTTATTTTCATGGCACCACAGGACGTACGCCGGGCAAAATGCTTCTTGGTTTACAGGTAGTTTCTGCTGACGCCACAATGATTACTTTCGGAACGGCTTTTCTCCGGACGGTAGGTTATTTTATCTCGTTTATATATCTTCTTGGCTTTATCTGGGCTGCATTTGATAAAAGAAAGCAGGGATGGCACGATAAAATAGCCGGGACGGTCGTTATTATCAGAGAACAGCAAAATAATACTGCAGGTATATCAATTCCCGAGCATCCTAATTAATATACCACCATCGTAAAATAGCTAAGAACAAGGAGAAACATTGAAATAACTGATAATTAGACTTAAAATAACAAATTCAATCAGTTAAAAAAACCTTGACAAAAGAAACCTTATTCTATAGACGATTGCCTGCTTTTGAATTAAATTAATAATGTGGGTCGGTAGCTCAGTCGGTAGAGCATCGGACTGAAAATCCGAGTGTCGACAGTTCAATTCTGTCCTGACCCACCATGAATCAAAAGGGCTGCAAGTTTCAAAGAAGCTTGCAGCCCTTCTTTTTTGGGAATTGTGATTATTGGCTTATCAAAATGATCCAAAACCTCTATCGAAGACCTTAAACTTTCCGGATTATGATGCGCATACCGCATAACCATTGAAGCATTTTTCCACCGTCCCAATTTTGACGTTTTGGTCAAAAGTGAGAAATTAGCATAAATGGCTAAAATAATTTAACAAATATGCAGATTCCTCTTGACACAATTTGCGTAAAATGGTATGAATCATGTTAAATATTAACGATATAGGTGCTGATGCCATGATTCATACGCGCGATCACCAAACGCCCTACCTTTTTGATCCCTGGGACTATCTGGGGCCTAAAAGGAAAATGCTTTTATCCGAATCCTGGGCCGGTCTGTTCCGGGAACACATCCTTCCCGATCTGCCTGTTCATAAGCTTGCCCGTTTTTTCCCGACTTCGACGGTTTGGATTCAAGAACAGAACGATATCCATCAGTTAAAAAATCTTGGGGCACCTGAGATCGTTTGAGGCCAAAGGCCTGATAGAGTTTTTTTTGGTTGACTGTGACATGAGACGGGATCATGTATTTTTTTTGTGACGCCAGATCGATGACCACGCTCGATTGAGCATGCAGCAGCTCATTACGGATTTGTTCGAAGCTCATGGGTTCTTGCTGAAGAGCGATGCGATAGACGGCCTGTTTGGCAAGCGTGAAGGCAAGGAAGCAAATAGCGATGTGGGCTTTGATACGATTTTCAGTCCAGTGAAAGATGGGCCGCATTTTCAGGTCGTGCTTGCTGATTCGGAACGCCTCTTCGATTTGCCATAGTTCGCGGTACCTCGAAAGTAACTCGCTTGACGTTTTACCGGTGGCGTTGGTGATGACCCCGTGAAATCCATCCCATTGGGCATCCGCCTTGATTTTTTCCTGGTTGATAGACGCGCTGCCGTTTTCAATGCTGATGTATTTTTTTGAGCCGTAATGGGGAATAAGGTCTTTCACTCTTATTTTATCGCCTTTGACCTTCTTCATAAGCCGGTCAACCAGCCGTTGTCTGTCGGCGGCATCTTTTCCGGCTCTTTTAGCGCTGTAGCCGACAACCAAGCGTCGCGATTTATGTTCAAATTCTTTCAGCCCATGCAGATCGTCTTCCATGACCTCCTCGTTGTAATCGGCATGGAGAATGTCGGTTTTGAGACTCTTGGGCAGTGCCTTGAGCTTGGCCGCGACAATGTATTGAATGCCACCCGGGCGCAGGACTCCAAAATATCATTCCACTGCTCGTCTTTGTGGGTACCTAAAATCAGCTTGTCCAGCTTCAAGTCTTTGTACAGCTTACCAAACACATCGCCAATCCCATCGATAATCCGTTGCTCTTCACGGAGGTTTTTAATCTTTACGGTATCGCTCGACTCCTTTTTGTGAGAGTTCTCTTTCAGCAATTTTATCGGATCTAAAAATGGCAAGCACGGCTGCTTCTCTGTCTCCATCTCATTAATCATTGATTGAGCCAGCCGAGTCATCTCCTTGACTTCCCGGTCAGTCATCGCCTGGCCCACATGGCGAACGATTTTCTGACTGACGTGATCGGCTCGCCGGTAAGATTCGACAATTTGAATTGATTTTTTACCGTTAGGTTTTTGTTTTACGCGTACAAACATGACTTCATCATAGCAGAAGAAAAAGAAAAGTCAATAACTATTTCCTCTGGGGCACTACACTTTGCCAAAAATACCTACATGAATAATTACAGCTAGTTACAAATAGTGTCTCGGCTGAAACTGTCGAAGTCAGGAAAACATTCTGATAAATACACAAGACTTTCATTCAGGTTATTGTGAAGGGTGACACCAAGCCCATCGAGTTTGACCACATCATCACCGCTACGCGGCGGCTCGGCAAACTCGAATTTAATGTTCCGCTGTTCGGCGGGGATTTCAATGCGCTCAATCTTGTCGATCTTCTTGATTCGTGACTGCACCTGGGAAGCATGAGATGCCCGCGCCGCGAAACGGGCAATAAAATCTTCTTCCTTGGACAGCATTTCCTGCTGACGGCGGTGACTGGCCAGCAGCTGTTCACGCCGGATTTCCCGTTCACGCAGGTAAAAGTCGTAGTTGCCGCTGTAAGTGGTGATCGTGCGGTTAGCGACCTCAACAATGCGGTTCACCACGCGGTTCATGAATTCGCGGTCATGGCTGGTCATTAAAAGCGCGCCATTGAATGAACCGGACAGCCACGCTTCCAGCCAGATGATCGATTCCACATCAAGATGGTTGGTGGGTTCGTCCAGCAAGAGCACATCCGGATTGATCGACAGGATTTTGGCCAGCGCGATGCGCATTTTCCAGCCGCCGCTGAACGTTTCCACAGGGTGATGGTAATCATCCGGCCCGATACCCAGACCGGTCAAAATAATTTGCGCGCGGCTTTCCAGATCGTAGCCGCCGCGGTGCTCAAACTCGGCCTGTATGTTGCCATAGCGCGTAAGCAATTCGGCCATTTCATCTTCTTCCAACGGCTCACACATGGCCGCTTCCATCTCCTGAATCTGCACGCCTAACTGTGCAATTGACTCGGAGGCTGATATGACCTCCTGAAGCGCCGACATCCTGAGAAAAATAGCCGCAAACAATGTTGCGCGCTTTCGTGATTTCTCCGGCATCGAACTCTTCTTCGCCCATGATCAGACGAAAGATGCTTGTTTTGCCAGCGCCGTTTGGCCCGACTAAACCGCTGCGGCTGCCGGGCAATATCTGAAAACTGGCATCCCGAAACAAAATTTGGGGACCATGCTGTTTGCTGATGCCGCTGAAATGAATCATAGGTATAGAATTCCTTATTATACAAATTATGCAAATTTTAAATCAAAGATGATATCGAGACGGCAAGGAGGAGGCGACGAGGCGTATTGTGCACATATGTTGAGGAGGCCGACGACGCAGCCTGACAAAGGTGCCGCTTGAATGTGAAGCGGAATTATATATTTTTCGCGGCTTGTTCGATTCCTTTTCTTATCCCATCCAGTTTTTCCTGACTCATCTTAACGGATATGCCCATAACCAGCGTACGCCCCAGAATACTTTCGGCTTGAGGAATGTTTTCCTTCTTGTACTCAACCTTGCCTTTATAAGCCGGATTCGTGAAGGGGTATTGTTTCGAGTTGGCCGTAGCTTTCGCCAAAAAATGTTCCCAATTGGGAACATAGTGCCATAAATTTCTTTTATAACAGACAGTATCCACACCTTCAGCGCTAAGCAGATTCTGGAACTTCTGCGCCTGATTTTCATCCGGCAGATTAAACGCCAGAAACGTGGCGGAATCTCCTTCAGGATCGGGTTTAGCGCGGAATCCCACGCCGGGCACCTGCGCCAGCACATCCATGATAAATTTTTTGTTTTTCTTCTGCTCGCCGATGAGATAATCCAGTTTGCGCAACTGCGCCAAGCCCAGCGCTCCCTGGAGTTCATTCATCCTGAAGTTGAATCCGAGAATGGTTCGGCCTTCCAGAGCGCGGCTGACCTTGGGATTATGGTCATGGCCGTGGTCATGATACCATTCCGACCGGTGGTAATAATCAAGGTTATTGGTAATGACCATGCCGCCTTCGCCGGTGGTCACAGTTTTAACATAATCAAAGCTGAAAGTTCCCATATCACCGAAACTGCCCAGTTTTTTACCTTTGATACTGGCGCCGCAGCCCTGAGCGTTATCTTCCAAAACCAGCAGCTTATTTTTATGGGCGATTTCCACTATTTTGCCGATATTGGCGCCCGATCCGCACATGTGCACAGGAATTACCGCCTTGGTATACTGAGTTTTTTTCTTTTCAATTTCGAGAGGATCGAGATTGAGGGTGTCGTCGATATCCACCATCACGGGAATGGCGCCTACTTCCATCACCGCCTCATAAGTGGCCAAAAAAGTAAAAGCGGGTACCAGCACTTCATCACCGGGCCCCACATCCATAGCCGTAAGCGCAATCTGGAGGGCCGCCGAGCCGGAAGTTACGCCCAGCGCATAGCTTGTGCCGCAATATTTGGCAAAGGCCTCTTCAAATTCCCGAACCTTATAAATTCCTTTTCTTTCTTTATCAAAACCATAACGCATCAGGATGCCTGTTTCTAGAACATCCATTACTTCCTTCATTTCTTCTTTTCCGATTAGCTCAGCTCCAGCCATTTGTCTAACCTTCCTTTCTTAAAAAGCTTGTGCGTAAATTGCGATCATATCTTCTTTGGTAATTTTACGGGGATTATTTTCCAGCGGCCTGGCCACGGTCAACGCCACATCGGCCAAGGCAGGAAAATCTTTTTCCTTGATACCGAATTGAGCAAGTGTTGCATGGATGCCGCAATCTTCAATTAAAGCTTCAACGGCTTCCAGAGCCAAATAAGCGGCTTCGCGCTCGGGAAGACTTTCAATATTTTCTCCCATCGCCGCAGCAACATCTGTAAATTTTTCCAGCGCCGCAGGCAGATTAAAGGCCATTACCGCCAGCAACATCATCGTGTTGGCCAGTCCATGTCCGACACCGTATTTTCCGCCTAGAGGATAAGAAAGCGAATGCACCGCCGTCACACCGGCATTCGCCAGCCCGATCCCGGCATATAAGCTTCCCAAAAGCATCCTTTCACGCGCGACAATATTTTTACCATCATGCACACAGGTACGCAAATTTTCAGCAATGAGAGCTATCGCTTCCAGAGAAAACATCTCGCTCACGGGTGAAGAATTAACCGATGTGTATGATTCGATGGCATGACACAAAGCATCCAGGCCGGTCTGCGCCGTCGGCACGGGTGGAAGACTCAGTGTCAATTCCGGATCAAGCAGAGCCAGCTCCGGATAAAGATATGGACTGTTCATTCCTTCTTTCTTTTTCAAATTCTTCCGCACAAAAACCGCGGTAAAGGTAACTTCACTGCCGGTCCCGGCGGTTGTCGGGATCATGATTTTAGGAAGTCCCGGTTTGGGCACTTTATTGAGACCCAGATAATCAACAGCACTACCTTTATTTGTTGCAAGTACGGCAATGGCCTTGGCCACATCCATCGCGCTGCCGCCGCCGATACCAATGACGATATCGCATTTGTTTTTCACGGCGATTTTTGCACCTTCATCAGCCAGCTCAATGGGTGGTTCCGGTTCAACCTTATCATAAACAGTAAATTTAATGCCTCCGGGAATAAGAACGTTGGCTATTTTCTCCAGCAAATCTGTTTTGGCAAGATTTTTATCAATAACCAGCAGAGGATTTTGGGCATGGAATTCTTTGATATGGCTGGTCAATGTTAATATTGATCCATTTCCAAAAATAATTTTTTTCGCGCCGGTAAAAGAAAATGTTTTTCTCATAATTTAAAGCCTCCATTAGTATTGATTATATAATTATGACGTTATGTTGCATTGGATATAAACCCCGGGGAAGTAATCACGCGGCAAGGAAAGCAATGCTTGTACGTGCAATCACTATGAGAACTGTCCGGTAAAGTCAAGTTTTTTTGTGGTGAGCGTTCCATGTAAGCTGACGGCAAATACCGCGAATAATCCCTACCTCGCGCGATAAAAGCGAGGAGCGGCTAAAGAAGCGGCGCAGATGCATCATCCAGTAATCAGGATTTTCAGGATTTAGAAATCCGATATCGGCAAGCAATGTTTTGATTTGTCCGTACATCCCTTCCAGTTCTTGTGATCGCGCCAGTTTGGGTGTGACTTCTTCCGTGATGGTTGCCCCGGACGAAGCAGTAAATATTTCATAGCACAGAATCATGACGGCATGAGAAAGATTGAGCGATGTGAATTCGCGAGATGCCGGAATGGTAACCACGGCGTGACAAAGACGCAACTCCTCATTGGCAAGGCCTGTATCTTCCGGGCCGAAAAGCAGGGCAATCTTATTTTTCTGAGATATATTTACAATATCACCAGCCGCCGCTCTCGGAGAAATAAAAGGTCCGCGGGCTTTGCCCAGACGGGCGGTTGTGCCCACAATATAATTGAAGCCGCCCAGCGCTTCGTTGATGCGTTCAAAATATTGGATTTTATCTAAAACATCGGCGGCCAGATGAGTGGATCGCTGCTGCATTTCTTCGCGATCGAAACCGGAGCATCCCACTATTATTATACTACCGATACCCATATTTTTCGCGGCTCGGGCAATCGAACCTATATTGCCCGCATATTTTGGCTTATATAAAACGATGCTGATGTTTTTTGTTTTAGCTTTCAAGACCATTATCATCTTTCCTTCCACGATAGTATTTTTCTGAAGAACCGTTGCGCACCATATCTCAACAACGTGCCCATATAATGAGGCGCCCTTGAAAGCCAGGCGCCTATAATAAAGACCACATAGGAGAGAGCGTAGGTCGCCGGACAGCCGATGACAGCGATCAGCGGTTCCTGAAACCAGACGGCCAGAACGCTCAGAGCGGCCACCGCCGGCCAACCCATGATGAAACTCAAAACCATCAATACCAATCCGGCAATTAAGCGCGGTGTCGGACGTTCTTTGAATTCACTGAGATCCGCCGGAGTCTCCATTATCTTCTGGATAAATTTCTTTCCGGCAAAGTATTGGGCTATTTTCTTCCGCACAAAAAAATCCTTTACAATAAACAGTCCCGATTTTTCCTCTTCTTGACACGGCCTCGATACTAATATTATAAAATAATCCTGTAAAGTAAAATGCGATTGATTGAGGATACCGTGAAAAAAGAAGCCACAGGCTGGGATTTTTTTGATCGTATCTACTGCATCTCTCTGGAAGAGCGCGCAGACCGGCGGCAAGCCGCTGCGACTTCGTTTGCCAAAGTGGGACTTACAGGAAAAGTTGAATTCGTTCTTGTTAAACCTCATCCCTTTAATATCGAACAAGGCATGTATGAATCGCACATGACCTGTCTGCGAAAAGGATTGGAGACCGGCGCGGAGAGCATACTCGTTTTTGAAGACGACGTTATTTTTGACCACTTTGAGGCAGAACACTTCAATCAATGCACTCAATTTCTAGCGGAACATCCCGATTGGAAAGTTCTGCTTTTGGGAGCGTTAATCCGCTCCAGCCGTAAAACAAATAATCCATTCATCCAAAAAGTCAGATACCAAAGCCTCGCGCATGCCTATGCTTTAAACAGACATTACGCGGAAACGCTGGCTTATCAGCCCTGGCAGGGAATTGTTATTGATACGATTTTTCGTCCGCTGCAAGATGACATCTACGCCGTTTACCCCATGTTTGCTTTTCAAAACGATTTTGCCTCGGACAACGATAAAAAATACAAAGGCCTCGAGCGTTTCCGGCGATTGTGCGGCGGACTGGAGCGGATTCAAAAGGCAAACGAATTTTATCAGCGTCATAAATTTGGTGTCGTTACTATACATATATTGATTATTTTATCCCTTTTATGTTTGTTCTGCGCTCGATAAATCTGTCGCATAAAGTTTCTGTACAGCGACTAAAACCAACACTAAAAAAATAGATGAACTATAGCTAGATATGTGATAAAAGCTCCTGATACTGGTGAGATTAGAAAAATAATAAATTGGTTTTTTAAAAAGAGCATGGAATACAGGTATTTTTTAAGAATAGTAATCTTTTTGAGTAGCGCGATACTGTTGTTTCCGGGAATAGTAGGATTTTCAGATGCGTCGAAAATCCCCGCTGGCCATTCAAAATATTCGCAAGTTAAGGCTGTCCAGTCTTCCCGTAATCTCGTTTTGCACTCCGCCTCCGCACTGGTGGAGGATCAGATTACAGGGGAATGTTTTGTGCAGAAACAAGCAGAAGCAATCATGCCCATTGCCTCCATCACCAAACTCATGACAGCTATGGTAGTGCTGGATGCCAAAATGGATCTTCAGGAATTAATCACTATTGAACAGGAAGACGTAGACACCATTCGCCACAGCCACTCTCGCCTGTATGTTAATACAAGCATCACACGCGGAGATGCCCTGCTGCTGGCTTTAATGTCTTCTGAAAACCGTGCGGCTCATGCTTTGGGACGGACGTATCCGGGCGGTCTCCACGCTTTCACTTCTGCAATGAATGCCAAAGCCAAATCGCTGGGGCTCAATGATACACGCTTCATAGATCCCGCCGGTATTCACTGCGGCAATGTCTCTTCCGCCAAGGATTTGGCGCGGATGGTTGATGCAGCGTATCAATATAGCATTATCCGGGAATACACCACCTGTAAAGAAACATCCATTCGTGCAGGCCGACGCATACTTCAATTCCATAATACCAATCGTCTGGTCGGGAATCCCCGATGGCAAATAGGCCTTTCTAAGACAGGCTTCATAGACGAGGCCGGTCGATGCCTTGTTATGCAATCTCAGGTGGCCAAACGTCCTGTGCTGATCGTGCTTCTTGACGCTCAGGGGAAATTGACCCGGTACGGTGATGCCAACCGCATCAAACAGTGGATGGAAGGTTCAAAATCCCCGCACCAAAAAAATAGAGGTTGAGTAAAAAATTTTATTCTCTCGGGACGGCCTTCATGCATCTTGAAAAAAATCTATATAGCATTGATAAAAAACTACTTGTTCAAGCCGGAACTATCATCAACAGCAGCACTCTAAAGAATATTGCCGGTTCATCCGGAAAAATACGCTATGTCCCGATAAAAAACACCCCGATCTTCACGGACTGGATTCATACCTTCAAAGATAAACGTTATTCAGATATATTATATCCGCCTGAAATTAATCTGAAGATAATAAGTTATATACGCCGCATAAAAATGCCTGACAAGATCTTGACCGAACTCGCGTATATGAAAGAGGTGTCGCCATATACGTATAACCATAGTCTGACTATTGCCGTTTTGGCTGCCAAAATAGCCTTGGACCTCTCACTAAAAAATAAATATGCCCCGGATATGGCCCTGCGCCTGAGCCTTTTTCACGATCTGGGGAAATCGCGCATACCTCTGAGTATTCTGAATAAACGTTCACCTATTACAATGGATGAACGCCGCATATTAAAAACACATCCATTGATAGGATACGTTCTTTTGCATTATTATTTCGGCAAGGACTGTAAATCTGTTGCATTCTCTTCGTTCCAGCACCATGAGAGACTTGACGGGTCGGGTTATCCGCTGAGAATAAAGAGGCTCAATAAATATTCTCATCTGATAGGCATAGTTGACACTCTGGATGCGCTGATATCAGAACGACCATATAGAAAAAGCCCTTTTTCGCTCAGGGCCGCCATTGATCTCTTGCTTGATGAATCGGAAAAAGGCAGATTTCATAAGGGTTTGATCCACATCCTTATCCGATATGCCCGTAAAGAACGTCCCTGTTCCAAACTTGTTATCGCAGAAAGAGGACGCGACAAAGAGCCGGCTGGCAATTCCTATGGCAAGACCGCACCATCGCATCCCCGTAAGACTTTAAGGAAACAAACAGCCATTCTTGACAAATAAGTTTATTTGCATATATTATAATTAAATAAAGCCTGCAATTACCGTCTACAAAATGTTAACTTACTACAAAATGGGTATTACATTTAAGCGAAAGGAGAAGATCTCATGGAAAAACTTCATTTAACTTCGCAAGAAGAAGACGAACTTTTATTAATCCTCGAAAGATACTTGCCGGACATCAAAAGTGAAATAGCGAATACGGACAGCAAAGAATTTCGCAAACAACTGAAAGATCGCGAGGTTTTAATGGCAGATATCATTGCGCGTTTGAAACGCTGACTTCATCACTGTCCTATACGAGGCCATGGTCTTGCGTCTTCGAGCTCGAAAGCCAGATCGAGCAGTTCCTTTTCATGACCAAAGGCGGCGCCGAACTGAAGGCCCAGAAGAAAACGGTTATTCCGCCGGGAACTTTGACGGTTACGGAACCCGATGAAGTTCCCCCCGCCGCAAGAGCCGCCACTGATCGTGTGCCGCTGAGCAGCACCGAACTGCTTGTCTTTGATCTTGTCGTGGACAGAGAGTGTTTTGTTGTGGAAGCGACCGACGACGCGGTTCCCTGGTTTTTCGTCGTATCGGTAATGGAAAAACTACGTGAGGATGCCGTAATGGTCGTAGCTCTGTTGCTCACGACCGAGATGATAAGATCGGTTGTCCCGGCAACGCTGATAGTCACAGTGAGAAATGTCGAAGATGCGGGAATGGTAAACGCAGTAACTGTGGGAGCGGTATTGTCTCCTGAAGCGCTACCTGCCCATGCAATATTCAAAATTTGAAATCCAAGCGCATAAGCAGACAGACGGGAAAATGTGCAGCCATAATTGGCATACATCTTCACGCGGAAGATGCCCTTCGGCCTGTTAGTAGTTGTTCCCCAACTGTTGAGAACAATCCAGTAATGGTTGGCCATGTCTGCGTCCGAATCATCATATCCGGCCAAAGTCACAGCGTGACCTCCATCGCCGGAATTCCGGATTTTACCACAGTAAGTGTCCGGATTCCAGAGAGCGTTTTCCGACTGATTGTTCCAGAAGTTATAGAAATTGTTCCAAGCCGTGTTGTTGGGAAGGTAAAAAGCAAACCAGATGGCCTTACCCTGATTTAGAATATTCTTGATGTTGGATGGGGGTAAGAAAAATCTTGTTGAACAATCAGCCTTTGTTTTCCTTCATCCAGAGCGAATTCCTCTAAAACGAACGGCTTCACAACAGATTTCAGAGTATATTTTTTTCGCTTGGATAAAATCAGCCTGATCTCTGGGCAGCATGTTCAGATGTGTATGACAGTTGCCAAAGTGTCCGTAAACCACATACTCCAAGCTCTTGCGCTCCACAAGGTCAAGCATCCATTTAAGCTTATTAAAGAATTCCATTCCACGGGCTGAAATTTTAATTTCTTCGCTGGAAGAGTCAGACTTTGTTATGCTGCGGGCCTCATCAATAAAATTAAAAGCGTCTTCTTCGCTTTGGAAAAACACAACACAGGAAAGAATCTTTTCTTCCAAAGCAAGCAGTTTAAGCTTTAATTCGGTAATGATGCCCAGAGTTCCTTCACTACCGATAAACAAATCAATTAAGTCCATATTTGCACTGCAATAATAGCCGGCAGCATTTTTTACTTTCGGCATTTTAAATTGAGGAATCGAAAAATTATATTTTGTTCCCTGGTCCGTTGAAAAAGAAAAATTGTAAGCAGACGCAAATATTTTTCCTCTTTCCAGAGAGATAGTTTGACCTGTTGGCAGAACAACTCTCATACCGATTACATAATCGCGAGTCGGTCCGTACTTAAAACTCCTGGCGCCTGAGGAATTGGTCGCCACAGTGGCGCCGATAAAACAGTTCCTTTCCGTCGGGTCGGGAGGGTAGAATAAATTTTTCTCTTCAACATAATCCTGCAGATCTTTCAAAATCATTCCGGGTTCAACGCGCAGGTATTTTTCAACAACATTCAATTCAATTATTTTGTTCATCTTTTCAGTGGAGATTACAACGCCACCCTCCGGCACGCGCGCGCCGGTAAGTCCTGTTCCGTTGCCGGAAACAGTTATTCTCATTCCATCGGCGTTGCATTTTTTTACCAGTTCGATTAACTCTTGTTCACTCTCGGGTAAATAAACCGCCTCGGCCAGACCCTGATAATTGAAGGCGTCGGAAAGATAATTCTGAAATTCGTCCGGATTTTTCTTACCCCATCTTCCGCAGTTAGTGTTGATATTTGATAAAAATAGGCGGCATATTTCAAGAAAGTATAATCATTACGCAGGCCCTATCTGAAAAACTCAATGTAGTGCAGAATTCCCCCTTGCTCATTATTTCATGAAACGAGATACTCCCTTTGGAAAAGGGGAAGATCATGTATTTGCGACGCCATAGCAAAAAGGTTGTTGGAGAAGAATACGGGTACTGGTCATTGGTTGAGTCTATGCGC
>JQDQ01000172.1 GCA_000747625.2 Smithella sp. SCADC | reverse complement strand
AAGATGATTCATGGAGGCTTGCGGTACCTGGTCAATGGTGAAATCCTCCTGGTACGCGAGTCGTTGCGTGAGCGACGGGTGCTGGAAAACATCGCTCCCAACTTTGTTTATCCCTGGCCGATGATGATGACTCACTACAAAACACCGCTTAAAAATAATAAATGGATCGTCAAAATAGGCATGCTGGTATATGATGCACTCTCTTACGACAAGAATTTTACCTGGGATGCCTGCAAGAAAATTCCTTCACATAGAACCATCTCCAAAAAGGAAGTTATGCAAAACGAGCCGCATGTTCGTTCTGAAGGGCTCACCGGAGCGTCAATTTTCTGTGACTGTATCAGCATCTTTCCTGAAAGGTTAACGCTGGCTTTCATCAAATCCGCCGTAGCGTATGGCGCTAAAGTATCCAACTATACACGGGTTGAAGGATTCATGATGGGTCCCGAAAATAATGTAACCGGCGTAAAAGTAAGGGATCTTTTAAATAACAAAACATGCGAAGTATCCGGCACGATCACCGTCAACTGCGGCGGACCATGGGCGGATATTGTTTTGGGTCTGGCTAAATCGAAAGGTGACGGCAGCTCAACTCTGCGCAGGTCCGAAGGTATTCACATTATCACTTCGAAGCATCTGCTTTCCGGTAAATTTACTGTCGCATCCATGACTCCGTCCGGCCGTCACTTCTTCCTCATCCCATGGCGCAATCACACTCTCATAGGCACCACAGACAAACCTTTTACCGGAAATCCTGATGATTATCATGTGACCAGGGAAAGCATCATGGAACTGATAGACGATATCAACTCTTCTTTTAGTGACGGCAAACTAAGCTACGCAGATGTAAAGCACACCTACGGAGGCCTGCGTCCTTTGGTGGAAGATGATACGTCGGAAACTTATTCATCTTCCCGTAAGTACGAAATATACGACAACAAGAAAGATGGATTAAACGGTTTGATCACCGTTGAAGGCGGCAAATATACGACGAGCCGGAAACTGGCGGAAAACTGCCTCAATATTGTAGCATCCAAGATGGAACAATCTCTGGGCCAAAGCGTTACCGACAAACAGTTTCTGACCGGATGTGAAATAAAAAATCTAGATGCCTTCTTATCCGATATTCAAAAAGAAAATAGCGATTTCAGCAAATCTACCATGGACTATCTAGGACGTAACTACGGCACCGAATATGCTGAAATCATCAAGTTGGCGCGAGCGGACAAGACTTTATCTGAGACATTAAACGAAGACGGCGAAATTCTGGCACAGGTAGTTTATGCCGTGCGTGCAGAAATGGCACGTACCTTACCCGATATAATAATGCGCCGTACCGGAATCGGCACTCTGGGCAATCCCGGTGAGAGCATATTGCGCAAAGTTGCCAATGTTACCGCCAGGGAATTGCATTGGGATGCGAATAGAGTTGAACAGGAAATTTCAAACACTGTTAAATTGCTTACGCTGCCGGTATAGAGAAAAATTGAGATCGTGTCGTGATTATAATTTGTCATTGCGAGTTCACGACAGTGAACGTGGCAATCTAAAGTAATGAGATTGCCTTGACTTCGGCTCGCAATGACAGAGAAGTGCACACATCTGCAGAAAGGTGACAATCTAAAAGGAGGACATGCTGATGAAATCAAAAATATTCCGGCCTGATTGGACGGAAAAATCGCCTGCGCCCGGTACATACAGATCCATTTTTAAATATGGTGATCCGCAACATTTCAAACATCCCAGTGATGCCTGGTACAGGATGATCAAACAGGATTTTCACCTAAGTGACGATGATTTTAGCAGTAAAGATAAAGAAGGACTTGAACAAGTTACCCTTAACCGTCCTGTAGGTATCAAGCAACAGCAGATTGAAGCCATACAAGCCATAGTAGGGAAAGAAAATGTTTCACTGGATGATTACAGCCGTGTCAAATACGCCTCGGGAAAAACCACAGAGGAAATGCTGGAGCTTCGCCAGGGCATTATTCACGAAGTGGCCGATGTCGTGGTGCATCCGCGAGGCAAGCATGATGTGCAGAAAATCGTTGCTTACTGTGATAAAGAGGTAATCCCCGTTACGGTATTCAGCGCCGGTTCTTCCGTGAATTTCGGTTGCCGTCCGGCCAGAGGCGGTATTTCTCTGGTAATCAGCACTCATATGAACAAGGTTCTGGAAGTCAACGAATTAAACCAGACCGCGCTGGTGCAGCCCGGTATTTTCGGGCCGGCTTACGAGGAAGCCTTGAATAAAGCACCCGAACTTTTTGGCTCTAAACTGCGTTATACCTGCGGCCATTTCCCGCAGTCTTTCGAATATTCAACAGTGGGCGGATGGATTGTCACATTGGGTTCCGGACAGGCGTCGACTTACTACGGCGACGCTTACGATATTGTGTTCAGTCAGGAATACGTGACTCCGGCAGGGACCTTTAAAACTCTGGATTATCCGGCTACCGCCACCGGCCCCAAGGTAAACGATATTATGAAAGGTTCCGAGGGTGCGTTCGGCATTCTGGTTGAAGTTACCATGAAGATATTCCGCTACATGCCCGAAAATCGCGCGCGTTTCAGCTTTATGTACCCAACCTGGGACGCCGCTGTAAACGCCAGCCGCGAAATTATGCAGTCCGAATTCGGAAAACCTGCCATTTATCGTATTTCCGATCCTGAAGAAACAGACAGGGGGTTAAAGCTCTATGGCATGCCGGACATTGTTGATAAATTTTTGGTGCTGCGAGGATTTAAACCGATGCAACGTTGTTTGAGTCTGGGCAATGTGGAAGGCGACAGAGATTACACACAATTGGTAGCGCGCAAAATAAAGGCTATTGCCCGCCGCCACGGCGCCATGTCTCTGGGCAGTTATGCCGCACGCAAATGGGAAAAGACCCGCTACACTGAACCATATATGCGCGAGGATTTGGGCGATTACGGAATTTTGATTGATACGCTGGAAGCCGCTGTCACCTGGGATAATCTGCACCATCTGCATGAAGGCGTTCGTGCTTATGTCAAAAGCCGGCCGGACACGATGTGTATGACGCATGCCTCGCACTTCTATCCGCAGGGCACAAATCTTTATTTCATTTTCATTGCTCACATGAACGATCCTGAGGAATACCGAAAATTCCAGCACGGCATCATCGACAGCATTCAAAAACACGGCGGATCATTGAGTCACCATCATGGAGTGGGACGCATGATCGGCCCCTGGATGGAAACACATCTGGGGAAAGAACAAATGGATGTTCTGCGCGTGTTGAAACGGCACTTCGATCCGCACAATATAATGAACCCCGGAGGCCAACTGGGATTGGATTAATAACAGTTAACCGGAGATAAGGTGAGAACTTTGCATAACTACCTGTTTTGTCATTCCGCGAAGTGCCCTTCAGGGTAAATCCCGACGAGTCGGGATGAGGAATCTTAAAGTAAAAATTTAGTTCAAGAAAACAAGTGAGGTAAAGATATGCCACAAGAAAATATTAAATCAAAAGAAATAATCCTGTCGATAGACGCAGGCACGCAGTCTATAAGAGCCGCCCTTATAGATACGGACGGAAACATACTGCATATCGTTAAAACGCCGATCCAGCCTTATTATTCGGAACATCCCGGATGGGCGGAACAACAACCTGATTACGTCTGGGAGATGCTCTGCAAGACAACAGGACAGCTCCTGCAAAAGCAGGAACACCTGAAGGGAAATATAGCAGGCGTTACGCTTACCACACAACGTGCCACAATGATTAATGTGGACAAAGACGGAAAAGCTCTTCGCCCGGCAATTATCTGGCTTGACCAGAGGAAGGCTGATTCACGTAAGATACTGCATGGTGCTCTTCGTCCCGTGCTTAAGACGGTAAAACTGCTGGATACACTGGAGGGAGCAATACAGGATTGCGAGGCCAACTGGATTGGTCAGAACCAGCCGGAGATATGGGAAAAAACACATAAGTTTCTTCACCTGTCCGGATTCTTCACTCACCGGCTCACCGGTGAGTTCATTGATTCCGTGGGCAACAACATCGGCTATTTGCCGTTTAACAACAAGACATATCAGTGGGCTGGTAAATACGATTTCAAATGGTGGCTATTTAAAATTGAACAGGAAAAACTTCCTGAAATGATTAAGCCCTCAGAAATTCTGGGACAGATTACAAAAAAGGCATCCATGGAAACCGGCATACCGGCAGGGCTGCCGGTCTTCGCGGCGGGATCGGATAAGGGCTGTGAAATATTAGGCTCCGGATGTTTAACACCGGAAACCGGATGTCTGAGCTTTGGAACAATAGCAACTTTCGATGTGGCCACTCCCAAGTATTTCGAGCTGCGTCCAATGATACCACCCTACCCGGCTTCGGTGCCGGACGCCTATTATACTGAAGTTTCCATATTTCGCGGTTTCTGGATGGTCAGCTGGTTTAAAGAAGAATTTGGGCTTCAAGAATGCATGCTCGCCGAAAAAAATAATGAGCCTCCTGAAAAATTCTTCGATTCATTAATTAAGAATGTGCCCGCCGGGTCAATGGGATTGATGCTTCAGCCTTATTGGACTCCGGGAATAGGAGCTGATTCTTTTGCAAAAGGGTCGATAATTGGTTTTGGCGATGTCCACAATCGAGCCTACATGTATCGCGCTATACTTGAAGGGCTCGTCTATGGTTTGAGAGAAGGAGGAGAGTTGACGCAACGAAAAACAAAAGTGCCGGTAACCAAGCTCAGAGTTTCCGGAGGAGGATCGCAGAGCGACGCGGCAATGCAAATAACCGCGGATATATTCGGCATGGCTGCGGAGCGGCCGCACACTTTTGAGACATCCGCTCTGGGCGCGGCTATTGATGCTGCTGTCGGACTCAAACTTTATTCCGACTTTCCATCAGCGGTCAGAAGCATGACCAGAACAGGAAAAGTATTTGAACCATCTTTAAAAAATCATCAACTCTACGATGGTCTTTATAAAAGAGTTTATCTTAAAATATACGGGCAACTAAAACCGCTGTTCAAGGAAATCAAAGATATTACCGGTTATCCGAAGTAATGGAAGATCGGTCATAGAGACCAGTACATTCAGGATACCATCACGTGAGTCCTACAAAGACTTAACCACTTTTCTAGAACATTGTTTATACAGTCTGTATAAAGCCGTAAACACAGACTGTTGCTTTCTGTATAAATCGATTTTTCTTAGTCTTAATATTACAATCATTATCAAATGAAATCAAGATTTTAAACCTTAATTTATATTTTTTCATTTCCGATTTATACAAACCGTATAATTCAATTGCCGTTTATTTAAAGTCATGATGATTAAAACATCATGCAAAAACTTTCTTTTGGCATTGACTTCGGAAGTCCATTGCGCTAATAAAATCCACTCTTTTGCTTTTATAATCTCGTTTGGAATTTACCAGCGATACAGGAGGTCGTATGGGTTCGAAAAAATCTTATAAAATTGCCGTGGTCCCAGGTGATGGGACAGGTCCGGAAGTTATTGCCGAAGGTCTCAAAGTGCTCAAAGCCGTAGCTGCTTCTCAATCAATCAAGTATGAGCTTGTCCATTATGATCTGGGAGGGGAGCGCTATAAAAAAACGGGAGAAATCTTTCCCGATTCCGTTCTGGAAGAATTTAAAAAATTCGATGCCATTTATCTGGGAGCTATCGGCCATCCGGATGTGAAACCCGGAATTCTGGAAAAAGGAATCCTCCTGCGAATGCGTTTTGAACTTGACCAATACATTAATCTGCGGCCGGTAAAACTCTATCCTAATGTCCCCTGCCCTCTTAAAGACAAAGGACCAAAGGAAATTGATTTTGTTGTCGTCAGGGAAAACACAGAAGGACTGTATACGGGAGGCGGAGGATTTTTGAAAAAAGGCACTCCCGATGAAGTTGCCATTCAGGAATCCATTAATACCAGAAAAGGCGTCGAACGCTGCCTGCGTTACGCTTATGAATACACGGCAAAAAGAAAGAAAGACAGTAAACTGACTCTCTGCGGCAAGACGAATGTTCTAACTTACGCCTTCGATCTATGGGAAAGAACATTTAAGGAACTGGCCAAAGAATTCCCGAAAATAAAGACCGATTATGTCAATGTAGATGCGACCTGCATGTGGATGGTGAAAAATCCCGAGTGGTTTGATGTTATCGTAACGGATAATATGTTCGGTGACATCTTAACCGATCTGGGCGCCATGATTCAGGGCGGAATGGGAATAGCCGCAGGAGGAAATATTAATCCCAAGGGAGTTTCCATGTTTGAACCTATCGGCGGTTCCGCCCCGAAATACACGGGGAAGAATGTTATTAATCCGCTGGCGGCTATTTGCGCCGGAGGAATGATGCTGGAAACTCTGGGAGAAGATAAAGCCGGCAAACGCATAGAGGCCGCTGTTATTAAACTTCTGGAAAGCGGAAAACTAAAAAGCCTTGATGCCGGTAAAATGGGGATGTCCACCAGTGAAATAGGAGACTGGCTGGCAAAAAATATTTAAGCCCAGTTACGCTACAGACGTTTAAGAAAATCAAAACTGTCATTTCGGGGAGTCCCGATGTATCGGGACGACGAGAAATCTTTATCTTTTTCATTTACAAAAGATTTCTCCCTTCGGTCGAAATGACAAAAACAATCAGACCCCGTTTTTAGATATTAAAGCAAAAATTATTATTTCAGTGGCTTCGTAAAAAGCTCCAGAGGCAAGGCGCGCGAAGATTGCAGCGCAACATTTTCTAAATTCAACTTTGATATCCAAAGTAGAACGCCGCGGCAGAAAAAAAGCTTAGCAATAAATTCTTCCTTCAGAGACCTCGTAAAATGCGCCAGAGGCCAGAGCGGGGAATTTTAATGATGGTCTTACAAAAAGAAGAGTTTTACTTCCACGGTTAAATCCGATTTTAGAAAGGCCGTTTGCGTACTTATTGGACAGAGATTCTAATTCTCCAAAAGTGATGGTATCATAATTATACTTATTGCCCGCGCGATGGGGATATTTTACCGCAACTTTTTGCTGATTTATCCCGGCTATCTGTGTAAAGCGATCAGCGATATTCATGACGGACAGATTCTCACCATAAGCAAATGGCCGCCATTTACATAATCTTTGTGAGAAACCGTGTAAGCGACAGCGGCAGAACCAATGGTTAAATTCGCAATATATTTTTTTATACTTTTTCTTGTAAGATTATCATCTTTTAATAATTGTTCGATCGTTTGTAACAGTAAAGGGCTGCCATTTTCACCGGATACGATAAGAGCATGTTTAATTACATTGTTTTCGATCATGTTGGCCGCAACCACAATTGAACTCATTACCCCCAGACACGCGTTGGACAGATCAAAAATAATTGTTTCCGGCCGCAGCCCCAAGTTATGATGAACAATCGAGGACGTCGGAGGTTCAAGAAAATCACGGCAGACAGAGGCATGAATTAAAAGATCGATGTTCTCCGGTTTAACTATTTTTTTTTCAAACAAATTTCCGGTCGCCTGAGTAGATAAATCGCTGGGCCTTGTTCCCGGAGGCCAAAAACGTCTTTCTTTGATTCCGGTCATCAACTCTATCCGGCCGCAGGGAAGTTTGAGGCGTTGATACAAAGGAGCGAGTCTATCTTCAATCTCTTCAGAGGTCATTATCTGGTCAGGAAGATGATAGGCAAAAGAAGAAATAACGACATTCTTAAACTTCATGCCTTGTCTCCATTCATCAGGCAATGAAGATTGGCCATAGAAATGCCGCTGAGCATGGCGCCAACTATTCCTAAAAAGCCCTGATCTGTGCCGCAGATGAAAAGGTTTTTAATAGCGGTTCTGCCGTCTCTGACTTTTTGAGTGCTTCCGTAAACAGCACCTTTAATATGGCCCGTGTAACGCATGATTGTCCGCGGAGTGAAAACATCATAATAAAGCAATTTAGCCTTAAATTCAGGAAATAATTTTGTAATTAAGGCCAGAGATTCTTTGCGTACTTCTTTTTTACTTAAAAGATACTTTTCCCTATCTAATTCATTCCATTTCTCAAAATTGGCAATATAAGTGACCCGAATCACTCCTTCGTTCTGGTCGTCATAATTAAAATTGTTAGGAAAACAAATAACGGCGCTGCGGAAATCACAGAGCGTTGGCGACCGTTTGTAGTTATATTTCTCATCATCATTGTAAAATACAATTGTCTCTTGAATACCCGCATCACAAGGCTTCTTATCAAAAAACAATATTGTTTCCGTGAAACTCATCGCGCCAACCGCGGGACATTCCTGCTTTTCAGAAACAATGTTCATTGTTTCCGGCAAGCCAATGGAAGACATGACTTTGTTTGATTGGATTATTTCTCCATTATCCAGAATTACGCCTCTAACGGCGCCATTTTCAATATCGATCTTTTTAATGCCCGCTCCCAGCCTCAGCTCTCCGCCGAGTTGTAAGTACTTCTCGATAAGTAGATTGATGATGGCGCGAACTCCATTTTTAGGCCTGCCGAAACCTTCCAGATAAATGCTTTTGAACATGATGACGAATTGAGAAAAATCCATGTCGTTTTCCCACGCGCTTCCGTAAATCAGCAAGGGACAGAAAATCATCTCGAGTAAATTCTCGTCGGAAATAATCTCCCTGACTTTTCCTTTCGCGCTTTGATATCGGTTATTTAAATTAACATCATCAAAGTTTATTACAATATCGAGAAGCCTGGCAAAATTATCCTTCTGGTGAGGAAAAATTTTCCCGATTTCTACCACGAGCCATTGAGGATCATTAGAGAAAGAAAGTTGATTTTCGGGAAAGACGATTCGCGAGAAATGCTGCTGTGACAATTCCAGTTTTTCATAAGGAATTCTTAATTGTTTGAGCAATTTTGTCAAAGGCCGCCCTCTTTCGCCCCGGCGGGCAAAATTGGTCATGGCATGCAATCCAACATCCAGCTTTCTGTCCAGGCGTTCATAATAGGAGTTAAGACCTCCGGGAACTTTATGTCTTTCCAGAATGCAGACCTTTTGATCAAACATCGCCAGCGATATCAGCAATGATATCAATGATTTTTTGTCTTATGGCCTTAACGTCCAATTTGCCGCCTCCTCGCAAAAAGTTTATTCTCTATATTTTTTTACTATTAAAACGGAATTAATTCCCAACATACCGAAGGAGTTGCTCAAAATGAAATTAACTTTCTTTTCCACGGGATCACCATTCACTAAATTTTTCAGACTGCATTTAGGATCAACATTTTCAATATATTTACACGAATGAATTCTATTATCAGTAAAGCTGGGTAAATTCCCGGCAAGTTCCAATGCTCCGGCGGCGCCCATCGCATGGCCAATAAATCCTTTAGTGCAATTAATATAAGTATTTTCAACCTGTCCAAAGATTAACTTAACCGCTTCACATTCATTATCATCCCCGGAAATTGTTCCGGTGGCATGAAGATTGACTATATCGACATCATTGGCAGTAATTTTTGCCTTGGCCAATGCCGCATTTATGCACTGAATCTGCCTTTGTGTATCAGGAAGGACAAAATCAACGGCATCGGAATTGACATGATAACCGGCTATTTCTCCATAAATAGTTGCTCCTCTTTTTAAGGCGTCTTCCAATCTTTCCAGGACGAAAATGGCTCCTCCCTCCGAAACAACAATACCATTGCGGTTTACATCCAATGGCCGGCTTGCTTTAGCGGGATCATCATGGGATCCCAGGGCTCCCTGACTCTTAAATCCGGCAAATATCCCGAAAGTACCAGTACTTTCAGAAACCCCTCCAGCCAAAGCCAGATCAACTTCGTTAAGTTGCAGCATTTGCATGCCATGAATAATTCCAATATTTCCCGCGGCGCAGGCTGCACCGATAGTGTAGGCAGGTCCTGTGATACCCATATTTAAACTTACTTCACCGGCGGGTGCATTGGCTACAGTTCTGGGATTATGATGATGAGACCACAAACCGGCATCAAGTTTGTTTTCATGAAGTTCATATATTTCGTTTTCCGTTTCCACATTGCCGTGTTCGGTAATTCCCAGATAGATTCCTGAGAGCAATTTCGACGTCACAGACTCAGAAGATCAAAAAATGAAAAAATATTTTAATACCTTTCCGGAGATTAGAATAAATTTCCTCTCTATTCGTTGAGAGGGAATTTAAAAAACAAACTCCTTACCGAATTCAAACATTTTTAAAAACGGCAATGCCAAAACAATCGTTTTTGATAAGAGATTGATTATCTAATTTTTATAATTATTTAAATCTTGTATGTCAAGAAAATATTTTGAGCTTGACAAGATATTACTTCTAAAAAGAATTGCAGGAAGACAGAAAAGATTTGGATGTAGAGAATGCCTTACAGGATTTATTTTTATGAGCACAGTATTTTTTTGGAGTCGGCTAAAAATCTCTGGGCAGTTCGTCGAGTTCGGCCAGAGAAAATACCGGACCATCGGAACAGACATACTTAGAACCAACGTTGCAGCGGCCGCATTTGCCGATACCGCATTTCATCCGCATTTCCAGTGACGTCAGGATATTTCCCTTGGAAAAACCCAATTCAAAAAATACCGGCAGAGTGAATTTTATCATAACCGGAGGACCGCAAATAACGGCTACCGCATTTTTCGGTGACGGCGCGACATCCTTACATACGGCGGGAACGAAGCCTTCCCTGCCCTTCCAGGTTTCATCACCCTTATCCACGGTAATGATGGTTTTGATATCATCTCTTTTTTCCCAGGCCGCAAGTTCATCTTTATACAAAAGCAAACCGGGAGTTCTAGCGCCGTAAATTACCGTGATTTCGCCAAAGCGTGAGCGATTATCTTTATGCAGCATATAGTTGATTAGAGAACGCAAAGTCGTGAAAGCAAATCCGCCGCCCACGACCACAATGTTCTTCTTCTCTAAAAATTCAATCGGCCAGGAATTGCCCAGCGGTCCGCGCAGGCCTATTTTGGCGCCTTCATCCATATCGTGCAGAGCCGCCGTCACTAAACCCGGTTGTATGGCGCCCGCCCGCTGAACAGTGAATTCCACATAACCTGCGTCGGTCGGCGACGAGGCAATCCCGATGGGGGACTCGCCCTTACCGTAAATGGATAGTTCGGAAAACTGACCGGGCAGATAATTGAATTTGGCTTCATCCTCTTTATTCAAAAATTTCAGACGAAACGACTTGATGTCATGGGTTTCCACTTCGTCGATGATTTTGATTATCTCCACCGGCATGGGAATGTATGGATTATTTGAACACATATTTATCCTCAAATTTTTATTTCGTACTCTTTCTCGCGTTATTCCTTCAAAGCCTGATCCACGATCGAGAAAATATCAATATTCACCGGACAGTTACGCGTGCAACGACCGCAACCGACACAAGAAATAACACCGTATTTTCTGATGTGGAATGAATATTTATGACATATTTTCTGACGCAGGCGCTGATAAACCTTTGTCCGGGGATTGTGGCCGCTCGCCTCCAGCGTGAAATCAGTAAACGTGCAAGCGTCCCAAACCCGGCGGCGGACACCATGACTGAAGAGCGTCTCATCGCAAATATCAAAGCAGTAACAGGTGGGACAGACAAAAGTACAGACACCACAGCTTAAGCAGGCATCGGAAACCTTTTCCCAAAACTCCGTCTTATGGAAAATATCTTCCAGCTTTTTGGCAATAACTTTCGCGTCCACACAGGTAGAACGTGTTTTGAACGAACGTCCCGCGGCAATTGTATCATCAAAATACTTCTGTTCATCCGCTGCAGCGTCCGCTAGCGAACTTAATCCGGCCAGCAGCTTTTCTCCTTTGGGCGTGATAGCTTTTAAAAGCAGTTCATCGCCTTTTTTAATCATGAAGATGTCGCTGCCTTCGGGATCCGCCGCGCCTATTCCCAGCGTCTGATAGAAATCCGCCGGGCCGGCAGGAGAATTTAAATCAAAGGCGTAACCGAAGATGGTCGCGGTTTCTCTTCTTTTCTTCCAGTACGGATCAACTGCACCCGTACCGGAAAAATGAATATCCATGATTTCAAAGCTTTTCACATCACAGGGGCGTACGCCAAAGAGAAAAACCGGTCCCGGTTTCAAATCCACACACTGCGCATCCAGAACGGATTTGTTTTTATCATAACGAACAAAATCCTCCGTCTGCGGAAAGAAAGCCGATTTGGGACTCATCAGCGTATTGTAGAAATTCAGATCCACCTGCCTGGCATCGGAAATCTGGCGGAAATTGAAGCCCGCTTCTTCCTTAACAGGAGCAATCAGCGTTCCCTTCGCCATCAGTTGTGCAGTCAGATCGGATATTTTTTGAATTGCTGTTTTCTTTAACACAAAGAGCTCCTTATTCCAGAATTTTATCGGAATCATCCACTCGGAAATTCACCAGTACGGGCTTGTCTTCCATGCTCATGCCCGCCGCCTGACCGAACATCTCCTCGCATTCCTTCGCCACTTTTTTGTGGAACAGATAAAGCGGAATGTCTACGGGGCAGGCGCGTGAACATTCACCGCAATCGATACAGCGGCCGGCCAGATGATGAAACCTGGTCAGATGATACATGAGGTTGCCGTGCGATTCCGGAGATTTTTCGCCCCACTTGGGTTTGTTCTGATCGATAAAGCAGGGGTCGCAGTAGCACATCGGACAGGCTTTGCGGCAGGCATAACACCGTATGCAACGATCCAGTTCCTTCTTCCAGAAAGCCCAGCGCGCTTCCTTATCCATGTTTTCATTTTCGGCAAGAACATCGTAGGGAGAAACCACGGGTTGACCGTGTACTTCCTCGCCCAGCAGGATATCGTAAAGCGCCGGATTATAAATCCCGCAGGTGGTTTTACTGTCGATAATTTCGCCGGTTTTAAAATTCTTCATTCCGTATACCGGAATGCCCATAACTACCAGATCATCGCGTTTGACCTTATCTTCCTGAATAAGCTGAATAACAGCACGGCTATCCGCCGCCCTGACTGCAATGGCGATTTTGGTGCCGCGCGGATAACGAACAAGATAACGCGCCATATTGGCTGTGCAGTATTCATTAAATATGATATTTTCTATGTCGGAAGTTTTTCTGGCGACATAAGGCAGGGGATGCTGATCATCATAACCCTTCCCATAGGCCAGCACAATACTTACCCGGCCGGACTCCAGAAGTTTTTTGGCTTCCGTTTTCAGATTTTCTTCGATGCTCTTAAAGCTGATAACCATATTTTCTCCCAACACTATTGTGAAATCTTAAACTTGGTCTGGGGACCCAGGTTTTTCACCTGCTCGGTAAACTCGGTAACAACCTCGGCGAATTTGTTGCCCTCGGAGGCGGAAATCCACTCCACGCGGAATCTTCCCGGCTCGATACCCGCAAACTCCAGTATTTTTTTGGTCACAGCCAGCCTTCTGCGCGCGTAGAGATTACCTGTATTGTAATGGCAATCGCCCGGATGACAGCCGCCGACCAGGACACCGTCCGCACCCAGTTGAAAAGCTCGGAATATAAATGAAGGATTGATGCGACTGGAACACATCACGCGCACGACACGAAGATTCTGCGGATAGTGCAACCTGGTTGTTCCGGCCAGATCCGCTCCGGTATAGGTGCACCAGTTGCAGGCTATGCCTAATATTTTCGGTTCAAAATCCATAAACTTTCCTTTCTATCCCTATTATCCTCCGCCGGCGGAGGTGGCCGCATGGCGGACGGAGGTGGACTTTCTGAAACATCCTCCCCCTTAATCCCCCTCCAGCGGGGACAAAAAAATCAATATATGCCGTTCAAAAGTGTTCAGATGCGCGACGCGCAAGTATCGTGGAGTGAGACCTGCTTTTTCGTAGGCCGCAGTGACGAATGATAAAGCGCAACGATGCATATGAACTTTTTCAAGCGCCATACTAAAACTCCATTAATCCTTCAATTTCGGCAAGTACCTGATCATTGGTGAAATGACGGGCAATAATCGCCGAAGCGGGGCAGACCGAGGCGCAAAGACCGCAACCTTTGCACAGCGCCTCATTGATTTCAGAAACACCCTTCTGCTCATTAAAGAACGGCGCGCCATAGGGACAGACCCGCACACAATTCTGACAGGCACAACACGATGCCGGATTGACCATTGCCGTGGTCGCTTCCAGCTCCATTTTATCTTTCACAACAATGGTCAAAGCTTCCGCCGCCGCGCCGTTGGCCTGTGCCACGGTATCGGGAATATCCTTCGGACTCTGACAGACTCCGGCGATAAAAATCCCTTCCGTCATGGTGGACAGAGGCGCAAGTTTAGGATGCCGCTCCATAAAAAAGCCATATTTGTCCGTGCTCAAATTAAAAAGCCTGGCAACATCTTTGGAATCCGCCCGTGGAATCATTGCCGGAGAAAGCACAACCATATCCACCGGCAATTTAATAAATTTACCCGTAATCGTGTCTTCCGCTTCCACAATCAAACGTCCGGGTTCATCGGCGCTTTCTGCCACGCGCGCGCCCTTGCCGCGAATGAATTTCACATCCTCTTCGATGATGCGGTTGTAAAATTCTTCATAACCTTTGCCGGCCGCACGCATATCAATATAAAACTGATAAACATCGGCTGATGTTTTTTCTTTGAATAGATGGGAGAATTTGAGCGAATACATACAGCACACCCGGCTGCAATGTTCATAATTGTTTTTATCGCGGCTTCCTATGCAGTGCATTATGGCAATGGCCTGCGGTTCTTTTCCGTCGCGTAGTGTCACCTTGCCTCCGGTGGGTCCGGC
Organism: Smithella sp. SCADC; assembly: GCA_000747625.2. Classification (GTDB taxonomy): domain Bacteria; phylum Desulfobacterota; class Syntrophia; order Syntrophales; family Smithellaceae; genus Smithella. The sequence goes on along the minus strand of JQDQ01000172.1, from coordinate 24,489 downwards.
TGAGTTAAAGAGTCTTTCTACTTCCAGCGCACTGTATACGCCCGGATATTTGCCGTATCCGTATTGAACAAGCGGTTTTGTATTCATCAGATCGTAGCCGGTGGACACGATAACCGCTCCGGCTTTCACTGTTGTAAAGGTGTCCTGCTGTTCGTAATCAATCGCTTTTTGTTCACAGACCTTTTGACAGAGCTTACATTTGCCTTTGATGAAATAAGTACAGGATTCTCTGTCAATAACCGGTTTTTGCGGTACAGCCTGCGGGAAAGGAATGTAAATAGCCTTCCTTTTCACCAGGCCTTCATCCCATTCGGAAACGCCTTTGCCGGGGCATTTTTCCGTGCAGGCCAGACAGGCGTTGCATTTGCTGTGATCGACATAACGCGCTTTCTGTTTAATGGTAATATCGAAATTACCGACATAACCCTTGACCTCAGTCACTTCGCAATAGGTCATCATGGTGATATTCTTGTGCTGCAGGACAGCATCCATCTTGGGAGTCAGAATGCAGGCGGAACAATCCAGCGTGGGAAATGTTTTGTCAAACTGAGCCATGTGCCCGCCAATGGTAGAATTTTTCTCAACGAGATAGACTTTCTTCCCGGTATTGGCCAGCTCCAGCGCAGCCTGAATTCCGGCGATACCGCCACCGATCACCATGACATCGGGATTTACATCGATAACGCGGGAAGTAAGCGGAGCAAGAAGCCTTGCCCGGTACACTGCACCGTTGAGTACAGCTTTGGCTTTGGACGTTCCCTCTTCAATATCGTGAGTAACCCAGGAAACCTGCTCGCGTATATTAACAATAGTTACAAGGTATTTATTCAGGCCGGCGTTTTCGATGACTTTGCGGAAAGTCTGCTCATGCATCAGCGGAGAACAGGCCGCCACGATCACGCGATCCAGTTTGTGTTCTTTAATGTCATTGGCGATCATTTCCTGCCCGGGAGTTGAACACATAAACTTATAGTCCCTGGCAACAACAACATCCGGCAGTGTGGCCGCGAACTGCGCCAGTTCGCTCACCCGAATTGTTTTGGCTATATTTAAACCGCAGTGGCAAACAAAAACACCAATTCTGCTCATAGAGTCTCCCTACTTATATATTATAATAAACATCAGCCTGTCATTTCGAAGCGCAGCGAGAAATCTTATAAAATAACAATGTAAAAGAAAGATTTCTCGCCGTCCGATAAATCGTCCTCCTCGAAATGACATATACAGATTTTTTTCAAAAGCGTCATAAAATATTCTCAATCAGCTTTGCATGTAAAGTTAAGGCCGGAAGCACCTGCCATTAACTCTTCCATATTGACGCCCAGGCTCTCCAGAAATAATTCTGTCACATCTTTTATTTTAATTTGTTCATCTACATTGAGTGTCCGGCTGCTGTCTTCAAACATGGTAATACAATACGGACAAGACGTTGCCAAGACTGTAGCGCCGGTCGCCATTGCTTCTTCAATCCTCAGATCGCTTAAACGTTCGCCTTTGAGTTTTTCCATCCAGAGTCCGCCGCCGCCGCCGCCGCAGCACATGCTCTGCTCGCGATTTCTTTCCATCTCCACAAAATCAATACCGGGGATCGATTTGAGAATATCGCGGGGTGCGTCGTATACACCGCTGTGCCTGCCCAGATAACAGGGATCATGATACGTAACCTTGAGACCACCAAAATCTTTCTTGGGGGTAAGTTTTCCTTCTTTTATGAGACTGGCCATTAACTCGCTAAAGTGCGCAACTTCATAATCATTGCCGTAATCCTTTTTAAAAGAAACCCTGCAGTGAGGAGAAACGGTAATTATTTTTTTGACACCTTTTTTATTGAAATATTGAAGATTGTTGTTTTTCAGTCTTTCAAACAACTCCAGATCGCCAACTTTTCTCAAACTCTCACCACAGCAGTTGACATCCACTGAAGGCATTCCCCATTTCAAACCGGACAAATTCAATACTTCAGCGGTCGCTTTGGCCAATTTGATATTGCGGGGATCGTAACAGACAGTGCAGCATGTCCAGAAAAGATATTCAGCGTCATTGGAATAAATAGGATATTTTTCTTTGGCCCAGTCGTTTCTTTTTGCCTGATCGCCGGACCAGGGATTGCCGCGCGCCGACATGGAACCAACGAAAGCCCGCAGACTCTGCGGAAGCATTCCGCCGCCGCTGTAAACATTTCTTATCGCCGTAACCACGTCAATGATTTCTACGCCCCGTGGACAGCGATCCACGCAGAATTTGCAGGTCGAACATCCCCACATATATTCTTCGATTCCATCTATACCCAGTTGGCCAAATCGTACAAGCTTGCGAATATTAAAATGGGTTATCGGCGTCCAGGGACATGTTCCCGTGCAGGTACCGCACTGGTAACATTTCTTCAGCGCCTCACCACCTGCATCCACAATCGCCTGAGACATTTCCAGATATGGTGTAACTGTTTGCGACATTCAACTTCCCCCGTCATTCATAAATCAATTTATTTTTTGCTAACACACAAAAAAAGAAAGCGCAAATTGAAACTCAACTTCAACCATGTCATCGATAAAACATCGAATAATTTTAAAAATGTAAAACGCCGGTTATCTGCTAATCTTTCGCGTAACCAAGAAGACAGCCTCTTAAAAAGTACCAGAGGCAAGGCGCGCAAAGCCTAGCGAGTTACGCGTACTTTTTGCGTACGCCGCAGCAAGCTTGCCCCGTACTTGATACGGGGAAGGTACAGCGCAACGCTGCATATGGACTTTTTTACGAGGCTGTCAGTATTCCGGTGTCAGTTTATCCAATTCCGCCAGCGAAAATACCGGGCCGTCTTTGCAGACATATTTGCCGCCCACGTTGCAGCGGCCGCACTTGCCGATTCCGCACTTCATTCTCATTTCCAGAGAAGTAATAATGTTTTCCTTGGAGAAACCCAGATCAAAAAATACTGGCAATGTAAAGCGGATCATCACGGGAGGACCGCAGATCACAGCCACAGCGTTTTCCTTGCTGGGAGCAACTTCCTTACATACCGCGGGCACAAAACCTTCCTTGCCCTTCCAGGTTGCGTCACCCTTGTCTACGGTAACATTGATATTCAAATCACTTCTTTTTTGCCATTCAATCAATTCATCTTTGTAAAGCAGCAAACCGGGATTTCTTGCACCGTAAATAACAGTGATATTTCCGAAGCGTTTACGGTTGTCGCCGAAAATCATGTAATTTATCAGGGAGCGCAATGTGGTGAACGCGAATCCGCCGCCGACGATGACTATATTTTTTCCTTCCAGAAATTCCAGCGGCCAGGAATTACCTAGAGGTCCGCGCAGACCCATCATGGTGCCTTCTTCCATTTCATGAAGCGCTGAGGTGACCACGCCGGCCTTCTGGACGGTGAATTCCACGTAGCCTTTTTGCGTCGGAGAGGAAGCAATACCGATGGGCGATTCGCCTTTGCCGTAAATGGAAAGTTCGCCGAACTGGCCCGGTATGTAGGCATATTTCTGTTCATCTTCCGGATTCACGAATTTGAAACGAAAGGTCTTGATGTCTTTGGTATCGACCTCGGTAATGATTTTATCCACCACTACAGGATAAGGTATATACGGGTTTTGCATTACTAACTCCCTAATTATAATTTTGAAATATCTTCAACAATTTTTCGAATATCAATATTCACGGGACAAGACATAACGCAACGGCCGCAACCGACGCAAGCAATGGCATTGAACATGTCCACGTAATATTTGAACTTATGCATCGTACGCTGACGCCATCTTTCCTTCTGCGAAGACCGTGGATTATGACCGGATGTTTCCCTGGTAAACATAGGGAACATACAGGAATCCCACGACCGGATGCGGATACCGTCGCTGCCTTTCACCTCGTCGCTGATATCGAAGCAGTGGCAGGTGGGGCATAAATAAGTACACGTGCCGCAGGCCAGACATTTGCCGTGAATCGTGTTCCAGAAGGGATTGTCGAAATTCTTATCCAGAATCGGCTTGATTTCATGAGCGGGAATCCTGGATGTAATCGCTTCCTTGGCCTTGGCCGCAATGTCATTTTTCTTCGCATCGGCTGCGGCATCGGCTTTCGCATCACCGAAATAAGAGGCCAGTTTTTCTCCCTTGGGAGTGATGAATTCAGCCAGATAATCGGATCCGATGTCTGTCAAAAGAATATCTGCGCCTTCCGAAGAAACAGGTTCGCCATCAACCGATGTGCAGAAGCAACTCGCGTAAGGAGGCTTGACACAGGCCAAAGAAATGACTGTTGTGCTCTGCCTTTTCGTGATGTAATAAGTATCTTTATATTTCTCCTGATCAAAAAGCTTGTCGAGCAGGGCAAAACTATGAGCGTCACAGGGACGTACACCAAACAACACCGATTCATTCGCTTTATTTTCTTCGGCTGAAAAGACCATTCCCTTCGGAGTACGGGTATATTTCATCATGGTTTCCGTGTGCGGGAAGAAAACATTTTTCGGAGCGTTTTTAGAATTCAAATAAGCAAAGTTTGGTTCTGCGTTTTTCTGCAGTGGTTCAAAAAGAATATTATCTTCTTTTTTCACCGGCGCCCAGACAAGGAGTTTTTCAGCCATTTTTTTGGCAATGCCCGCTAAAGCATCTTTTTTTATCAAACGTTTTTCCATAATTAAGAATTTTCTCCAACTGTTTGTTTACAAAGCATGCGCTAATTTCGCGTATAATTTATTAAATCAGCCCCAATTGTTTCAAAAGCGGTTGCGGATCAAAAATATGAGATTTGAATGTATCGGCCGATCCGGAAAGCCCCATGGCCAATGAAATCAATTCTGTAAAATAGAACACCGGCAGTTTCTTACCTTCGCTGGGACGCATATCCAGGTTGGCCATGCAAAGAGGACAGGCAGTTATTACACAGTTTGCTCCAGCCTCTATGGCCGCACTCATCAGGTTGTCGCACATATCAACAACAATAGCTGTTTTGCTGATCGCGAGCGATCCCCCGCAGCAATCCGTCTTGTAAGACCAGTTCTTCACATCGGCGCCGATTGAACCCATAATCTTGTCCAGCATATAAGGATTTTCATAATTCTCAAATTCGCAAATCTCCGGCGGACGAAGCAGAAGACAACCGTAATAAGAAACAGGCTTGAGTCCGGCCAGCGGTTTGACCACTTTCGCAATCAGCGCATCAATGCCGATATCATTGTAGATAATGTCAATGGGATTGCGAATCTTAATGCCGCCCTGATACTTTGCTCCGACCACGCCTTCAATCTTTGCTTTGAGCTCTTTGTCGGCTTTTAAATGATGTTCCGCTGTTTTAAAACGATTGTAACAGGCGGCACAGGGAACCATGACATCCATCGCGTCTTTTTCCGCGGCGATAAGATTGCGCGCCGAAAGAGCAATGGACAGATCGAAATTAGTGCTGTGCGCGGACGATGCTCCGCAGCAGGACCAATCATCAACTTCTTTCAATTCAATGTTGAGGGCACGACTGACAGCCTTCATGGACTGATCATATTCTTTTCCCGTCGCGTGCAGCGAGCAGCCCGGATAGTATGAAACTTTCAACTCTAGCCTCCTTAACTTTCTTTACGAGTGCTTTGTTTTCTCAAAAATATTTCTAACCGATTTCATGTCTTTTGTCCGCGGAGAAAGCAGCGACAGCTTGCCTTTCATGAACATATCCAGGCCCAGCATCGCGTCAGAGAAAAGATCTCCGGACTTGAGTTTGTACTCCACCATCATCATAGGTTCGTTGATCCGGCCGCCTCTCTTCATGCCGGCGATGAACGCTTCATGGAACTTCAACACATTCTTCTCATAGGCTCCGACACCGGTTTCGATAGCCATCTGCCGCAGCACATCCATCATCCGGGCAATATCGACCTTATTGGGACAGCGCGTAATGCAGGTTTCACAGGACAGACAGATCCAGATGGTCGAACTGTTGAGCACCTTGTCGCGCTGACCGTTTTGAATCATTTTGATAACCTTGTTGGGGTTATACTCCATGTGCTTGGTCATCGGACAACCGGCCGTGCATTTACGGCAGTGATAACAGGCCTGTAACGGCACACCGTGTATTTTTTTGTTTACTTCTTCCAGAAAAGTTTCCATGTAAACTCCATTATCTCGAACTAATTACGGGTTGTAGACAAAGTCTCCCTTATCATGATGTTCATCGTACTTACCGAGCGGCGGCATATCTTCCATCGAAGAACCGGCGCGGCTTCCGAACATTTCCCAGCCGTCCTTGTCAATCTTCTTGAGGAACTTGCGCAGGTCAACGCCCATCGGGCAGACGGAAACGCAGGAGCCGCAATCAACACAGCGTCCGACCATATGATACAGACGCATCAATTGAAATACCTGAGTGTCGCTCTTGTCTTCGCCGATGCCCACCCACTGCGGCTGGCTCTGTTCCACAAAACAGGTCGGGCAATAGCAGGAAGGACAGGCCTGACGGCAGGCGTTGCAGCGCATGCACTTTTCCATTTCCTTGATGAAATACGCCCAGCGCTCTTCTATTGATTTGGCTTCAAATTCTTTTACTTCATTGTATTCGGCGTCGGGATTCATCGCCGGAGCGTTCTGCCCTACCATGACATCGGAAATTATGGGATTGTTGAACCGGCAGGTTTTGCAGCAATCCGCCAGCACATCTTTAAGAACGACTGTCTTATCGCCGTCGGATGTTTTCATCTTGATCTGGCCGCCGTCAAGCGATCCGTCCACGATGTCCGCGCCGCCGATGACCACTTTCAGACCTTTGCCGTCCACGTAACCATCGCAGGGAACGCCGATAATGTAAACTTCATCGCGGCCGTATTGTCTTTCCTGCAGGTGAATGATCAGCGATCTGGTTGTGCAGCCGCGGGCGACAACACCTATGACTTTTTTCTTCCGGTCTTCCGGCTTGACCCGCTTTTGTGAATTTTTGTGCGCGCTGATCAGGTCATGAACATACTTGGCCAGATTCTGCGTGCAGAGATTATTCCAGACAAGTTTGTCGGCTTCCGCAGGCTGAGTGATAAAGCAGGGCGTTGCTGTTAATGGAAGCGTGCCCATTTCATAACCGATGATCACATCGGCCTTCTTTTCCAAAAGCAGCCTTTTTGCTTCTTCCCGTAATTTTGTTTCAATGTTTTCCACAGTGATGATTCCCCGTTTATTTTTATTATCTTTAAATAATCTTAACCCATTTTCTTTACTAATTTACCGACCGGTCCCATGGCCTTTACTTTCTCCGTAACACCCTTGATGACCTGTGCCCATCTGTCACCTTCGGAGGCGGAAACCCAGGTAAATATGGTTCTGTCGCCTTCCACACCGATGTAGTTCAGGAAACTTTTTAACGTCGCAAACTTGCGGCGCGCCACCAGATTTCCCGATATATAGTGGCATTCACCCGGGTGTCAACCCGAAACCAGAACGCCATCTGCTCCCGTCTGCAGGGCTTTCACTATATAGAAAGGATTGATTCTGCCCGTGCAGGGAACGCGAATAATGCGCACATTCGGCGGATACTGAATTCTGCTGATACCAGCCAGATCGGCTCCCGCGTATGTGCACCAGTTGCAGACGACGGCAACGATTTTCGGTACCCATTCTTTGTTTGCTAAATTTTCAGCCATATATTCTCCTTCCAGCTGCAATGCGGCTTTATCAGCCGTTTACCTTAGTTTAAATTATATATCTGTGCCAGCACTTCTTCGTTGTTGAAACCGTTCAGGTCGACCGCGTTCATACGGCAGGATGCCGTGCAAACACCGCAACCCTTGCAAAGAACGGTATTGACCTCGGCGCAGCCTTCCGCAACATTGACCTGAATTGCACTATAAGGACAATTTATTTCGCAGAGACCGCAGGCAGAACATCTTTCTTTGTTCACATAAGCTGTCTTGCCTTCCGCCTCGATGAAATCAAGACACAGCACCATGACGGCGCGTGAAACGGCGGCGTTGGCCTGCGTAATGGTCTCATCACTGAACTTGGGCGAATGCGACATGCCGCACATGAACACGCCGTCGGTCGCGAAATCAACGGGACGAAGTTTTACGTGCGCTTCCAGGAAGAAACCGTCCTGATTGGTGGGCACTTTCAGCATCTGGCCGATGGCCGCGTTTTCAGGATTCGGCACAACACCGATGCTCAGAGCCACTATATCAGCAGGCAGATTGACCTGTTCGTTAAGAATCGGGTCAAATACTTTGACTTCCACTTTATCTCCTGATGCCACAACTTCCGGTTTACGATCTTCTTCATAAGAGATAAACTTGATATTGAGTTCACGTGCTTTCTTGTAATAATCTTCCTTGAAAGCGAAGGTACGGATATCGCGATAAATGATAGTGATGTCGCGCGAAGGATCGGCAGCTTTGAGTTCGAGCGCGTTCTTAACCGCTTCGGAACAGCAGTAACGGCTGCACCATGGTCGTTCTTTATCGCGAGAACCGACACACTGAATCATTACAATATTTTTCGCAACGGCAAGCTTGGAGTCCTTTTCGTAAATCATAACTTCCAACTCTCTTTGCGTCTTCACTTTGGCGTTTTCACCGTAGAGATACTCTTTGACTTTATTTTCATAAGCACCGGCGGCCACAATCACTATGCCGTGTTCAAATACTTTTTCGCCTTCCTTGACCTTGACTGTGGTCTTATAATTTCCGATGAAACCTTCAATCTTATCGATCTTGGCGCCGGTGGCAACCGTAATTAAGGGATTCTTATAAATTTTTTCCAGAAGCCCTTTCAGGTGAGCCTTGGCATCAAGGCCTTCCAGGGTTTTATAAAGGTGATTGTAATTGCCGCCCAGACGATCCTCTTTCTCCACGATGCAAGAAGCAAATCCCTGATCGGCCAGTGACAGAGCCGCCGTTATACCGGCCAAACCACCGCCGATAATCAAAGCCTGATGATTGACGGAAAGCTGACCCGGTTTCAAAGGTTTCAGGTATTGAGCCTTGGCTACAGCCATGCGCAGCAGATCTTTTGCTTTTTCGGTGGCCGCTTCCGGCTCGTGCATATGCACCCAGGAATCCTGGTCGCGGATATTGGCCATCTCAAATAGATATCTGTTCAAACCGGCCTTTTCGCAGTTTTCCTGGAAAAGTCCTTCGTGCGTGCGGGGTGAACAGGACGCCACAACAACCCGGGTGAGATCTTTTTCCTTGATGACTTCGGCCATCTTCACCGCTGTATCCTGCGAACAGGTAAATAAATTATCAGCAGAATATACAACCGTCGGTAGTGTCGCGGCATAATCACGAACAGCGGGAACATCAACAACACCGCCGATATTGATACCGCAATGGCAGACAAACACACCGGTGCGCACTCCCGTTCCGCGCATATCTTTTTCTTCCGGATTTTCTACCGGAGTAATCATCGTTCCGCGCCTTGCGGCCAGTAATCCTTCAGCGCAGGCAGCCGCAGCCGAGGCTTCCATAACCGTTTCGGGAATATCTTTAGGTCCGCCGAACGCGCCGCAGACGAAAACGCCGGGGCGTGATGTCTGAACAGGATTTTCCAACTGCGTTTTACAGAAACCATGCTCTTCCAGATCAATGCCCATGCTGGCAGCCAGCTTTTTGGCTTCCTTGGGCGGCGTGAGACCGACGGACAGAACGACCATATCAAATTCTTCTTCGTTTAAGGTTCCATCCTGATTGACATATTTCATCACCAGATTGTTCGTCTGCTGCATTTCTTTAATGACTGACGGCATCGAACGGATATAGCGAATCCCGTATTCATCTTTGGCGCGATTGACAAAACGGTCGAAATCCTTGCCATGAGCGCGAATGTCCATGTAAAAAATTGTCGGTTCCAATCCCTTGGCATGTTCTTTAGCGATAATCGCTTCCTTGGTCGCGTACATACAGCAAACAGATGAACACCAGCTGTTGTCGCAGGAAACATCGCGCGAACCGACGCACTGAATAAAGGCGATCTTTTTGGGTTCCTTGCCGTCGGAGATTCTCTGTACGTGACCGAAGAAAGGACCGGACGCGGACAGGATTCTTTCAAACTGAAGCGCCGAAACAACATTTTTATAAATGCCGTAACCGAATTCGCCCCGCAGACGCGCGTCGAATATTTCAAAACCGGGCGAAGCGATGACCGCGCCGACTTCAATGGTTTCTTCTTCAATCGTCATGTCATGGTCAATGGCCTTGGCGATACAGGCATCCACGCACTGATAACATTCCGAACAAATACCGCAATTCAAACAGCGCAGCGCTTCCGCTTTGGCCTGCGCTTCGTCAAAACCGATACCGACTTCCTCGAAATTGGTTCTGCGTTCTTCCGGCTTCATGAGAGGATATTTTTCACGGGGAACTTTGGCCACGTTGGAAACATCTGCTTTATCAGCGAGGTCTTTGGTCCAGTCTTTTGCGCGGCCGGCTTTTACATCTTCGCCCATCAAATAACGATTGATGGATTTGGCCGCCTCCTTACCGGCAAACACGGCTTTAACAACTGTCTGCGGACCGGTAGCCACGTCACCACCGGTGAAAACTCCGGCAACATTGGTTGCATAAGTGACTTCATCATAATCGAGGTTATTCCACTTATTAATGGAAACGCCGCTTTCTTTGGTAATGAAAGATAAATCCGCTTCCTGACCAATGGCGGGAACGATAGAATCGCATTCAACTATAAATTCAGAACCTTTTATTTCAACAGGACGGCGGCGACCGCTCTTATCAGGTTCGCCTAATTCCATTCGGGTACATTCAACACCGGTAACTTTTCCGTCCTTGCCTACAACGCGCTTGGGAGCAACGAGGAATTTCATTTCGACGCCTTCTTCAATAGCCTCTTCGATTTCTTCGGGTGCTGCGGGCATTTCCGCACGGGTCCGGCGATAGAGAATGAAAACTTCTTTCGAACCGGTTCTGACGGCTGTCCGCACAGCATCCATGGCTACGTTACCACCGCCGACGACGGCGACCTTGTTGCCCAGGGAAACTTTCTTGCCCAGATTGATCTGCATCAGATAATTGACGCCATGAATCACGCCCTGCATATCCTCGCCGGGAATATTGAGTTTGCTGCTTTTCATGGTGCCGCAACCAATGAAAATCGCGCTATAATCGGACTTCAGTTTGTCAAAAGAAATATCTTTGCCGATTTTTGTATTGAGGTGAATCTTAACGCCCAGGTCTTCCATGACCTTGATTTCCGCATTGAGGACTTTTTTGGGAAGGCGGTATTCGGGAATACCAACCGCCATCCAACCGCCCGCTACGGGTAGTGCTTCGAAAACTTCCACATCATAGCCTTCAATGGCCAGATAATAAGCACAGGTCAATCCTGAGGGACCGGCGCCGATAACGGCGACCTTTTTGCCTTTGCTTTCCTTCTTTTCGGGCAGATAACGGGTATCGCTGTTCATGTCGAGATCCGCAACGAACTGCTTGAGGTGCATAATATCGATGGGATCATCCACTTTGCCCCGCATACAGGCCGTCTCACAGGGATGGTTGCAAACGCGGCCGCAGACGACGGGGAAAGGATTATCCTGTTTGATAAGTTTGAGAGCTTCTTTAAATTTGCCTTCGCCGATCAGAGCCACATAACCCTGAACGCTGATATGGGTCGGACAATTGGATTTACAGGGAGATGTCCCCAGCTTGTCGATGGCAAAACCGCTGGGAATGGCCTGAGGGAAATGCCGGTAGATCGCTTTTCTTTCACTTAAATTGCCGTTGAATCCGGCTTTTACGGAAACCGGACAAACATTGGCACAATCACCGCATCCTGTACATTTATTCAGATCAACAAAACGCGGGGCGCTGGTTAATTTAACTTTAAATTTCCCCGGCTCGCCTTCTACCGATTCGACAGTGCGTCGTGTTTTAATTTCTACGTTGGGATGGCGTCCGACTTCAACCAGTTTTGGCGACAATATACAGGCGGAACAGTCATTTGTGGGAAAAGTCTTGTCCAGTTGCGCCATGACGCCGCCGATGCTGATCCCGTTTTCGACCAGATAAACTTTCATTCCGGAATTGGCTAAATCGAGAGAGGCCTGAATACCGGCGATTCCCGAACCAACTACCATTACCGCACCAACTTTTTCGTTATCTTTTAGCACCTGATTACACCTCTTTATTCTATATGAAAGAACCTCAAAAAATTGATATTAACAAACATTGGTCGGCTAACATAATTTGCTTGTCCTGTCAAGAGCATTAGCCTTATTTATTTGTTTTTTGTCGCTAACTTATTGATATAATAAAATTAAAAAAATGACTGCCGTTCACTGACCGGCAGTCATGGACAGCTCAATAAAGCCCATTTTTAGTCATCTTAATCTTTTCCTAAAAACCATATTTGATTTTAAAGATTTGAATCATTCAGGCGGGCAATGAACTTAAATGATTTTCCAGAAACTGCCAGATATCGCTCTTGCCCTTTTGCGTTATTGCCGAAAAAAGGATGGGCTTTTTGCCAGCCGATACGCGAAGAGTTCGCTCTATTGCGCGCTGACGGGCAATCGTCTGGTTGTTGGATAATTTATCGGTCTTGGTCAAAACATATAAATAAGGTATGCGGTAATGCTCCAGCCAGTCACGCAAAGACAAATCATCTTCGCTGGGATCGCGCCGGATATCCAGAATCAAAATTACCAGGGCAAGACACTGTCTCTCCCGCAGATAAGATTCAATCATATCCCCCCAGTCTTTTTTCACCGACTGAGAAACCTTGGCAAAACCGTAGCCGGGAAGATCAACGAAAGAAACCTTCTCGTTAATCGTAAAAAAATTGATCAACTGCGTCCGCCCCGGAGTATTGCTCGTCTTGGCTAATTTTTTGTGCCCGACAAGCGTGTTGATCAAAGATGACTTGCCGACGTTGGAGCGCCCGACAAAAGCAATCTCCGGCAGTATTGCCGGTGGATATTGAGGCGGCCAGACCGCGCTTTTAATAAATTGAGCACTGATAATTTTCATAATTTAGTACAATCGTCATACCTAGTATTTTTACTAGACATATCTGGCAAAATTATTACTCCGGAAAATCACGGGCATGAACCCCTAAGCAAGCGTTGGAAGCAATCTCCGGCAGTATTGCCGGCGGATATTGAGGCGGCCAGACCACACGCTTTATAAATTCCGCACTGTAACAGTTTAGTCCCTTATCGAAATATTGGGGATGGTTCTATTTATTTTTGTTTATCGCCCGATTTTTTTTTGGCCGCCCCCTTTACTTTACCTTCTTAAGCCGCATGGCGCTTATGTTTCTTGTTTTCTTTTTCCAGTTCTTTATTCAGCACATATTTAATGAATGCCTGATAAGGCATATCAATATTTGTTGCATAAGCTTTAATTTTATTAAATAAATTTACCGGCAAGCGGATGCTTACTACTTTTGTCGGAGGTTCCGCCGGCAGCTTGAATCCCAAATCTTTTAACGATTTTGGTTTTGTTTTATTAATAAAATAAGTAGTGTCATTTTCATCGTACAATTTAATTTCTTTATTTCCGGCTTTCATATACATTACGCTCCTTCTTGGATATTTTGCGCGCTGAGATAATTCTTATTTTTTTATTTCGTATTGTGAAGGCAATCATTAAAGTATTATTGTAAGCGCTTCTCGCGTAACAAATATACCTTGCTTCCCGCGACGAGTGCTCTATATCATCAAATATTAATATTTTTCTGTCGTAAAATGCCGATTGCGCCTCCAGCACGGATATACCGTGCTTTTCTTCATTTTTTTGAATATTCCATTGATCCCAATCGAATTTTATTTCTTCCATGTGTATTCAGTATAGGCACAATATTTGGTAGTGTCAAGCAATACATTTACCATAGCCGGGAAGATCAACGAAAAAAACCTTCTAATTAATCGTAAAAAAATTGATCAACTGCGTCCGCCCCGGAGTTTTGCTCGTCTTGGCTAATTTTTTGCGCCCGACAAAAGCAATCTCCGGCAGTATCGCCGGTGGGTATTGAGGCGGCCAGACCGCGCTTTTTATAAATTCCGCACTATAAATTTTCATGTTTTTTATATTAAATCTTTACTTCTGATTTATCCACTTTTAAATTTGCCCGAAAAATCTTTTCTTTCAAAATTAGCCATGGCCCGACTAAAAAAGGATACTGCGCTATAATAGTACTGTGAGTGTCATTAGTCATGATAATTTTCCCCCCGCGGGAGTATATTTTTGCCTGCACATCGCTTTCCTCGCGATACCCGTTTCCTCTATTGTAAAAAGTATCGATATCATTGGACAGAAGAAGATCTTTTCTTGCCAGAAAAATGGCATGCGTAAAAGGAAGTTCGACATCTCCCTGAAATCTCGCATCTATATTAATATGGAAAAACCGGAAATCAAAAACCGGTCCATCATTTTCTCCCGTTTGAAATCGGGCAATCGCCGAAGCCACACTTTCTCCCGGCTTACGAAAAAAATGCCGCCCCGAAACAATGTCCGCCTTTAAACTTTTTAATTTTTCCAGGCAAACTTCTGTATAATTTTCTTCCAGAAAATCATCATCATCGCCGAAAAGAACAAATTCGGCCTTGGCCGATAGAAGCCCTCGCCTGCGTGAATAAGGAGCGCCCATTCTTTTTTCGTTTTTCAAATAAAGCGTCTTTATCAGAGGATACTTGCGGCTGAATTCATCAACAACAGTTGCTGTTTTATCAGAACTTCCGTCATCAACAATGATTAATTCCTGAACAAATTTTTGCCCGTAATACGAATCAAGTACCTGAGAAAGGGTGTATCCGCGATTGAATGTAGGAATGATAATACTGATTATACAAGTATGAGTAATTCGAATTTGTTATTTTTTTCGCTCAAAAAACTAGTAAAGTGTCCCCAGATTTTGAGTTGATCAGCGGAAAGTTTGTACAGGATGCCGGCGATGCTCTCTTAATCGGCCACCCCGGCACCGGTAAAAGCCACATTGCCAAGGCCGTTTCTCATGCTGCGATCCAGTCCGGTTATCAAGTTGCCTACCGGGAAGCACAGTGTTTCTTTGAAGACATCTTTGAAGCCACACAAACCGGAAGACGCAAAAAGCTGTTCAAGCTGTTCTGTGGTTCCGATCTACTGGTTATCGATGATCTGTTCCTGAAAAAACGTCTGCCGCAAACCGCTGCCGATGATCTGCTCGATGTGATTCTGGAGCGCTATCGCCAAAGGAAAAGCTCACTGATCACCTCCAACAGGCCGATTGAGGATTGGGGGAAACTGCTTGGCGACAATGCGGCGGCTTCGGCCATTCTTGACCGATTGTTGCACCGTGGGCATCTCCTGAAATTTGAAGGCAAAAGCTACCGGCTCAAGGAGGCTTCTAAAAGACTTGCATTAGAAAAGAAAAAAAACTAAATTACACCCGTTCTGCCGACCACCGGGGTGGGGGATTTTGACCCGGCCACAGGTGGGGAATTTTCAAGTGGCCATCCGGGATGCGATGGTCTTTAAACTATAAAGGAGATTGTAATGTCTGAAAATCCACTTCATTTACTTATGAATCCGCAATCCATCGCAGTTGTAGGGGCAAACAATAGTATTGTAAAAATGGGCACCGTAATGGCGCTTAATATTTTGAAACAAGGCTATAAGGGCAAGTTTTTTCCGATTCATCCCAAAGAAGAAACGGTTTTAGGGCTTAAAGCTTACACCTCTGTCCAGGATTTGCCAGAAATTCCTGACTTGGCAATGCTGATAGTTCCAGCAAAATCCATCATTCCTGTTTTAGAGAGTTTCGGCAAAATCGGCACTAAGAGTGCAATAATTATAACTGCCGGTTTTAAAGAAACAGGAAAGAAAGGCAGGGACATGGAAAAGCAAATAGGTGAAACGGCCGAGCGCTACGGGATGCGTTTTGTCGGTCCTAACTGTATGGGAATAATCAACTCTCAAATTGCGTTAAATACAACTGTCTTGCCTATGATCAAGGAGCCTGGTCCGCTGGGCTTTGCTTCCCAAAGCGGTACTTACGTGAGTCAGGTACTGCCATACCTGAAAAAAAGAGGAATTCGGTTTAGCAAAGCAATCAGTCTGGGTAATGAAGCCAGTATTAATATCATTGATGCTCTGGAATATTTGGGAGAAGATGAGCAAACTAAAGCCATCATCCTTTATATAGAAGGAATCCGCGAAGGAGAAAGATTTTTGGAGGTTGCCCGCAGGATTACACCTCACAAACCTGTATTAGCCCAATATGTAGGTGGCTCTTCTTCCGGTGCGCGCGCGAGTCTAAGTCATACAGGAGCAATGACCGGCCCTGATTTTCTATATGATGGACTTTTTAAACAAGCCGGCATAATTCGTGTATATTCTGTTGAAGATCTTTATTCGCATGGCTGGACACTGGCAACACAGCCGCAAATGCGCGGCAACCGCATCGGAGTAATGACCAACTCCGGTGGCCCTTCAACAGCCATTTCTTATACCTGTGATTCGGTCGGTTTGGAAGTTCCCCGTTTTTCCGATGGTTTGCAAAAGGAAATTAGAAAACATATTGAACCATACGCTTCTGCAGCCAACCCCATCGATTTGACTTTCGATTTGAAGCTGGAAAATCTTACTGTTACCCTTCCTGAGCTTATGATGAAAAGTGGTGAGGTGGATGCCATTGTCCTTCATGGTGTAATGATGACCGGTTACATGCGCGAAGTTTATCCTCACTTTAAGGAAATGGCCGGAAACATTTCACTGGAAGAATTTTTTAAATTTGGTCAACCCATTGTACCCGGAGCATTTGAACTGCCTCATAAGTATCAAATGCCGATGCTCATATCTACTTTCTTTGATTGGGAAGATAATTATACAACAGGCTACAGGGATACAAACACACCGATTTTTTATTCTCCGGAGGATACAGCACGGGCATTGGGTTCTCTTTATCGGTACACAAAAATAAAAGAACGCCAGCCTTTTTCCAAAATCAATCTTCCGACCGCAAACGGACTTGCTTCCAGTCTCATTAAAAAGGCGAAAGCAAATGGTCAAAAAGCTCTGGATGAATATGCGGCGAAAAAATTACTTGCCTCGTATGGTGTGATGGTAACAAAGGAAGAATTGGCAACGACAATGGAAGAAGCTCTTGCTGCTGCCGCTAAAATCGGTTATCCGGTAGCAATGAAAGCCTGTAGTTGGGAAATCATGCACAAAAGCGGTAAAGGTCTTATCGCGTTGAATGTGGAAAACGAAGCCGGACTGAAAAGGGAATTTCAGAATATTCAAAAGAATGCGGGCAGAAAGGAGCCGGTGCTGATTCAGGAAATGCTGAAAGGGAACAGGGAATTTATGGCCGGTATGACGCGTTTTGCCGGATTCGGTCCCTGCGTTATTTTCGGTCTCGGTGGAATTTTTACTGAGGTTTACAATGATACAACTTTACGTCTGGCTCCGCTTGGCGATGCAGACGTTCAGGAGATGTTTTCCGATATCCGAGCGAATAAACTGCTTGGTGAGTTTAGAGGTATGCCGAAAGTCAGATTAGACAAGCTCTCTCAAATAATTCAAGCGGTGGGAAATGTTGCCCTGCTGCATCCCGAAATTGCGGAGATTGATCTCAACCCGATTATCGTGAGCGGAGCCGATCCGGTTATCGCCGACGCTTTGATTGTGCTGGGAGAAGAATAATTCTTGACGCTCCTCGATTGAAACACGTAATAATTTATAAAATTAATGCAAAAGGAGAATACTGCTATGATCATAAAAATTACATGGCTTGGACATGCGAGCGTAAAGGTAGAACACGGACCAAAAATAATATACATCGATCCTTGGAATGTTCAGGGTCCAAAGGCTGATATTATTCTGATAACCCACAGTCATTTTGATCATTATTCGGATGATGAAATCAAGAATCTTTCTTCTGCCGATACAATTATTGTTGGTCCGGAGGATGTACCTCTGGCAAAAAATAAGATTGGTCCCGGAAAATCAGTTACAGTAAAAGATATGGTGATAGAGGCTGTTCCTGCCTATAATGTTGATAAACAGTTTCATCCCAAAGAAAACAACTGGGTTGGTTATATTTTGACAATAGGAGGCAAGCGTATCTATCACGCAGGTGACACAGACAGAATACCCGAGATGAAAGATCTGAAGGTTGATGTCGCTTGTCTGCCTGTAGGCGGCACATTTACAATGGACGCAGCCTCTGCAATACAAGCTGTTAATGACATAAAACCGGGGCACGTGATTCCAATACATTATGGCGCGGTTGCCGGTACTAAAAAGGATGCGGAAGAACTGCTTTCGATTAAGACATCACAGATACATGTTCTGGATCCCGGGCAGAGTATAGAAATTTAACAGGTTTTTATCAGCGATAAAGAACCGGCTTTGATATTTTCTATCGCGTGAAATTCTGCTGACGCAGGTCAATGTTTCTTCCCTGATTTTTTGAACATATCGCCCAGAGTGCCCATGGCTTTCGGCGATTTGGCGATATAATTACGGAAGTCATCTTCATCGCCCGTAGCAGAAGTATCCTTATCGCTTCCGGCCAGATCCAATGAAATTTTTTTATTTTCCCGGTCGATCTTTTCAATCTTAACTTCTATTTCTTCACCGGCTTTAAGAACATCACCGGCATGTTTAATCTTTTTACCGCGCGCCAGCTTGGAAATATGCAGAAGCCCTTCCACTCCGGCTTCTATCGTAATAAAAGCTCCGAAATTGGTTAGATGAGAAATCTTACCTTTCAGCACGCTTCCTTCGGCGTACTTTCTAACAACCTCATCCCACGGATTTGGCAAGGTCGCTTTGGCGGACAAGGTTATGCGATTACTTTCCCAGTCAAGATTAATTATAACAGCCTCAACCTTGTCGCCGGGAGAATAAAGTACTTTGGGATCTTCAACTCTGCTCCAACCCATTTCCGAAACAGGCAGCAGAGCCTGAATCCCGCCAAGATCAATAAACGCGCCGAATTTCTGCACACTGGCGACCACGCCGCTTACAATCATTCCTTTTTTCAGAGACTCCTTGAGCGCAATTTTTTTCTCTTGTTCTATTTTTTCGAGAAGAGGACGGCGCGACAGGATTATATTGCGTCCGTTTTCCGAATATTCGGCAACAATAAATTCAAATTTCTTGCCGATATAAGCGGCAACATCGTCGATTTTTTTCGTATCCATCTGCGAGTAGGGACAAAAACCGCTGACATTCGCGTTTATTTTAACAGAGAAGCCGCCTTTAATTTCCCTCTCAACCGTTGCTTCCAGAGGAATTTGAGTTTCGTAGGCTTTAAATAGGAAATCATCAACGCTCTTGCTGGTCAACAATTTGGTCGTAAAAAGCTTTTCTCCATGACGCGAAGAAACAAAATAAGCCGTAATGGAATCGCCTTCTTTGATAATGAGGTTGCCCTCTTCATCCATAAGCTCTTTTTTATCAAGGTAACCTTCGCTTTTCGCTCCCAAATCAAGAAAAATCCATTCGACTGTAATTTTTACGATGGTGGTATTGATCTTTTCCCCCACTGAAAAACGCTGGGGCATAAGATTTGTTTCATTAAGTAATTCCGAAAAGCTTTTTGTTTCTTCCATTTTATTCCTCTTGTCTGTTTATGATTAAGCGTGAAAGCGCAACGTTGCATAACGCGGCACTCCGATAACACAAAAAATATAATTTGTCTTCGGAAAATTTTCTAAATAATTAAAAAAATCTGGAAATTTAAACAAATATGTACTATGAAATAAAACTTAACATCTAAGGGGTTAAAATACTTATGCGTTTTGAAATTTCCCGCGGCGGTAGCGGGCTGACTTATGAAATCCGTAATATTGTTCTTATTGCCAATAAGCTCAAGGAATTGGGCGTTAATGTAATCTGGGAGAATATCGGCGATCCTGTGCAAAAGGGAGAAAAAATTCCCGACTGGATGAAGGAAGTTCTTACCGAAATAATCAAAGACGATGCATCCTTTGCTTATTCACCGACTAAGGGTATGGACACAACAAGACAATTTCTCGCTGATCGTCTCAACGATCGCGGAAAGATACAAATCACTCCCGAAGACATAATCTTCTTCAACGGTCTGGGAGATGCCATTGCACGCGCTTACAGTTCCATTCAGGTTGATGCCCGAATGATTATGCCGGAACCGACCTATTCCACGCATTTCATGGCGGAGGTTTTGCATGCTTCTTTCCCGCCCAATACCTACCGTTTAAATCCCTATAACGGCTGGTCTCCGGATATGCGGGAGCTGGAACAGAAAGTAAGAAGCCACAGGGCTATTGTCGGAATTCTGGTTATTAATCCCGACAATCCCACAGGATTTGTTTATCCGGAAGAAACGCTGAAGCAAATCGTACGCATTGCAAAAGAGAACGATCTTTTCCTTGTCTTTGACGAAACCTACATTAATATTGTTTTCAACGGTAAAAAAACCGTCCCGCTTTCTGATATTGTGGGCGATGTCCCGGCCATCAGCATGAAAGGAATTTCCAAGGAACTGCCCTGGCCCGGGTCCCGTTGCGGCTGGATGGAAATATACAATGCCGGTAAGGATCCTATCTTTGACCGCTTCATTAACACCATACTGCATCAGAAAATGTCGGAGGTTTGTTCAACTACCCTTCCGCAACTGGCGATTCCCAGAATAATGACGCATCCCGAATATCAGAATTATCTTGATACGCGCAAAAAGCATTACGAAAAACTTTCAAATATCGCTTACAATATTCTAAAGGACGTTCCCTGCCTGATGGTTAACAAAACCGACGGCGCGTTTTATATGACAATCATTTTCAATGAATCCGGCCTCAACAGCAACCAAACGCTGCATATTAAAAACAAGGGAATAAGGGAATTCGTGGAGAACCTGGTCAAAGGCCCGATCGAACACGACAAGAGATTTGTTTATTATCTTCTGGCGGCAACAGGCATCTGCGTGGTTCCGCTGACATCTTTCTTCACATCATTGCTCGGCTTCCGCATGACGCTGCTGGACAAGGACGAAGCGGAATTCGAATATGTCGTCAAAACCATCGCCGAAAAAATTACCGAATACATTAATTCGTCCAATAAAAGCATCCAGACAGCTATAAATTTGTCTTAGTTAAACACCTGAATAGTTTCGATGCGTGGGCTGTACTTAACTGTATTGTTGTTATAGAGTAACGTCTAATATCGAAAAACTGAGTTAAATATCAAAGGCAAAGATTTGATTCGCGCCCACTTTTTTATTGATAGTAAGTTTATATTGGGATATTATTACAAACATAAGATTTTTCTTAAATGGTTGACACACTAACACGAAAAGAAAGAAGCGAACAAATGTCCTTGGTGCGCGCTAAGGACACAAAACTAGAACTTCAAGTTAGGCGATTAATATATTCTCTTGGTTATAGATATCGACTTCATGTAAAGGATTTGCCAGGGAAGCCGGATATTGTGTTAAGGTCGCGGAGGAAAGTTATTTTTATACATGGATGTTTCTGGCATAGACATAAAAATTGTACACTGGCAAGGATGCCGAAATCAAGATTGTTTTTCTGGAAACCAAAACTAGAAGGAAATAAAGCAAGGGATAAAAAAAACCAAAAAAAACTTAATGCCATGGGTTGGTCATATCTTGTAATATGGGAATGTCAACTTAACAAATTGACGACGTTGAGAACCAAAATAATTAAATTTCTTGACGAGGGGAAAAATTGAAATCATTAGAACTCTTCGCTGGCGCAGGTGGTCTTGGCATAGGGTTAGAACTTGCAGGATTTAAACATGAAGCTGTGATCGAATGGGATAAGTGGGCATGCGATACTCTCAGAGAGAACAAATCCAGTGGATACCCATTGGTGAAGAATTGGAATTTATTTGAGGGCGATGCAAGGCTCTTCGACTATTCATCAATTTCTGGTGAAATTGATTTAGTTTCCGGTGGACCTCCGTGCCAACCATTCTCCTTGGGCGGTAAACATAAGGCACACAAAGATGCACGAGATATGTTTCCTGTTGCTATTGAAGCAGTGCGCAAATTGACCCCGCATGCTTTCCTTTTTGAAAATGTTAAAGGTATTACCAGAACATCTTTTGCCAACTATTTTCAATACATTATTCTGCAATTGTCTTATCCGGAAATCACAAAAAAACAAAATGAAGATTGGCTAAATCATTTAGCGAGACTTGAACGCCAAAAAACAAGTGGCAAAAAGAATGGATTGCAATATAACGTCGTGGCTCGTGTATTAAATGCCGCTAATTTCGGAGTGCCTCAACATCGAGAACGTGTATTTATTGTTGGCTTCAGAAGTGACCAAAATCAAGAATGGTCCTTCCCAATGGAAACTCACTCTATGGAAGCATTATTGAATGATCAATGGATTACAGAAAGTTATTGGAAGCGGCATGGTTTTCCGGTTTCAAAACGACCTAACATGCCCTCCCGCTATTACACGATAATAAAGAATTTACAGAAGAAAGGTTGTCTTACAAACGCATTTAAACCATGGCGCACAGTACGCGACGCCCTTTATGATTTGCCAAGTCCTCGGGTTAACACGACAGAGAACCTTCTTTACCATAATCATAAGTTTCAATCAGGCGCGAAAGTTTATCCTGGCCATACAGGCAGCCCTCTTGACCTTCCAGCCAAGACATTAAAAGCTGGAGATCATGGGGTGCCAGGAGGGGAAAACATGTTGGTGGATGTGGATGGAGCGGTGCGGTATTTTACTATCCGCGAAGCGGCGCGATTACAGACATTTCCAGATGGATATAAATTTCATGGTTCTTGGACCGAGACAATGCGCCAATTAGGAAATGCAGTACCCGTTATGATGGCGCGCATTGTTGGAGCAAGCGTTGCGATGCAGCTAGTAAGGACTAAAGAGATGGAAATAAAAAAGAAAATGTCAGGATTCTCTTCATGAAAAAAGAAATGCCTTATAATCCTTTGGAAAAAAATAATTTAGGCGCTAGTGTCGCAGATGCATTATTAGAACGCGCTAAAATACAACTCGACAATATTGAGCAATTTATTGGTGCTGGCATATACGTTATTTATTATTCAGGTAATTTCGTGCCTTATAGTCAAATAGTTGCAAATGATATTCCGATTTATGTTGGCAAGGCAGTTCCTGCTGGAGCAAGAAAAGGCAACTTTGGATTAGAAACTGATCCGGGACAAGCCTTGTACAAGAGACTCAACGAACATGCAGAGAGCATAAAACAGGTATCAAATATTAATATTGTTGATTTTCAATGCCGCTATCTTGTTGTAGATGATATATGGATACCGTTAGGGGAATCTCTTTTAATTGCAAAATTTTCACCTATTTGGAATAAAATTATTGATGGTTTTGGAAATCATGATCCGGGTAAAGGCCGCTATATGCAGTTACGTTCACGTTGGGATACGCTGCATCCCGGTCGTGCATGGTCAAGCAAATGCCAAAACCGGATAGAAACAGAAAAACAGATTATAGGTGAACTAACCTCGTATTTAAAAAACATGTAACTCAACATGAAATCCAATAAATTA
Source organism: Smithella sp. SCADC (assembly GCA_000747625.2). Classification (GTDB taxonomy): domain Bacteria; phylum Desulfobacterota; class Syntrophia; order Syntrophales; family Smithellaceae; genus Smithella. Next base: position 1,030 of record JQDQ01000172.1, on the reverse strand, counting down.
AAATTTGAGAACGAAGCGCAGGAAAGAGAATTCTGGGGCAAGCATGATTCCACGGATTATGTTGATTGGAAAAAGGCCAAAAAAGTTACGCTTTCCAATCTCAAGCCCTCATCGAAAACCATCTCCATTCGACTGCCGGAAATTGTTCTGGAAGAATTGAAAATGCTCGCCAATAAACGTGACGTTCCTTATCAGTCACTGCTTAAAGTATTTCTGGTAGAAAAAATCGAAGAAGAACTGCGCAATAAATTTGTTGCTTAACTTCGCGATAATCCGGAAACAATTTATACCATTGCTCCATCAGGCCGCGCGATGTTCCCGACCGGACTTCTCCAGATAGTATTCGTAATTACCATTGTAAATACGCATCTCGCCATGATCAATTTCGAAGACGCGGTTGATGAGACAGCGCAGGAAGTGGCGGTCATGGCTGACGAGCACAACCGTGCCGGTAAAATTTTGCAGCGCGGCCAGCAGTGTTTCGCGTGACTGGATATCGAGATGATTGGTCGGTTCATCGAGAATCAGCAAGTTGATCGGCTGGACCAGCATCGTCGCCAGAACCACTCTGCTTTTTTCACCGCCGGATAATTTGTCAATCCGTTTGTAAATATCATCCCCCTGAAACAAAAAGGCGGCGCAGAGATTGCGCAATGTGCCGAGATGCGCCGTGGGCATGGAATCCTGTAGGGTCTCCAGCACGGTCTTTCGCGGATCAAGAATATCCATGGCATGCTGGCTGAAATAGCCGGGATAAACGTTGGCGCCCAGATTCATGCTCCCGGTTGACGGTTCGGCCTGCCCCGCCAGCACTTTCAAGAATGTGGATTTGCCGGCGCCGTTGACACCGACCACGGCGATCTTTTCCTGACGCCGAATAACACCGGTGATGCCGCCAAAGACGGATTTTTCGCTTCCGTCGGGACGGGGCCAGACTTTGCCAAGTGTCACCTTGCACAATAATCTGATCTGATTTTTTCACAATCGTTTGATGTCTTGCAAAAAGATTACACGACGCGGTGCACAGCCA
>JQDQ01000171.1 GCA_000747625.2 Smithella sp. SCADC | reverse complement strand
GGATTCATCAGCCGGAAATTAAATTACGGCAACTGGCTCAACTGGGTATATATTGCCACCATCGGCTTTCCTATCCAGTTTGTCGTGTTTTATTCCCGGCGGTTCTTACGTAATTTGTTCGAAAAACATAAACACACTCCGCCAGTTATAAGTTTTAGAGGAGGCAGCGATGAAAAAAATCATTATGTTGGCAATGGCTTTAGTGATGATGGCTATCTCTATTGGCGGATATTTTGTGCCGTGGGATGAAGGTCGAAGAGATGGAAGACATGACAGAGACGGTGGTCATGACAGGAATGAAAGTCATGATAGGGATGGAGAACGACATTAAGCAAGATAAAAACGAGGCTGCATAATCTCGTGATTGAGCAGTCTCGTTCCTATCCCTCAATATGCTGAGGTTCCACCAAATACTGAGGCTAAACAAATCATTTCATGCTTTTCGTATTTTATTCCATGATAATCTAACGCGCTGTTATTAAAGGATTAATAAAACTTCTTATTTTCTTAAGATTGTTGGCAGACTATTTGCTCTTAATATTTCCATTATCTTTTAATCATACAAATGGAGGTCATATTTTATGACGCTTTTAATCATACGAATGAATGTCCTTTCTGAGAAGCGCGTAGAGTTGTCACAGACGATTGCCTCTTTGTCCGTTTCCACAAGGATGGAGAAGGGATGCAAGCGTTGCGACTTCTGCCAGAGTATCGAGGATGAAAACAAACTCTTTATTCTTGAAGAATGGGATACTCAGGAAAACCTTAGATCCCACCTGAGATCGGATAATTTTAAGGTGATCCGGGGAGCGATGAACCTTCTCCAAGAACCCTATGAAGAGACATTTCACAACGTTTTTCGCTCGGCGGTGATGGAGAAGATTTGATGAATAAATTTTATCTCAGAAAGGAGTCGAATATGCCTTTGGCCATATTAATGATTCTCTTGATTCTTTGGTATCTGGGATTGCTTACTGGCCACACGATGGGCGGGGGCATTCATGTATTGCTGGTTATTGCCATAACCGTATTAGTGGAAAGCATTATTCAGGGGAAAAAATATTATAACGATTTAAACCGTTGTCGGAGAAGGTGAGATATTTAAAAAGGAGGAACACCATGAAATTGAGCAGTAAGGATAGTGTACCAATGTTGAATTGTTTTGTTGCTATTTATCTCATTGTAATTGGCGTTTTCGCATTGATTCGCTGATTGGCTTGCGAATCTTATATTGGACGGTAATTATTACTGGAAACAAGATAGCCCGGAAGTTAAATCGAAAATCTAAAAAAGAGAGGAACACCATGAAATCAAGCAGAAGGGACAAGACAGAAGGCAAGTTTCACCAAATGAAAGGTAAAGTCAAGCAGGTCGCCGGGAAAATAAGCGATAATCCGAAGTTGGAAGCTGAAGGCGCCGTTGAAAAGATGTCTGGCAAAGTTCAGGAAAAGATCGGTCAGGTCAAGAAAGTTTTTGGAAAGTAGTTGTTTTGTGGGCGATTGCGCTCGTGGGCGGCATCGTGCTGCTGGTTGTGGTAAGAGAGGGAAAGTCTAAACAGACCAACAAACAAATCGATATCCTAAAGGAGGATACCATGAAATCAAGCAAAAGGGACAAGACGGAAGGCAAGTTTCACCAAATGAAGGGTAAGCTCAAAGAGGTTGCCGGTGACCTAACTGATAATCCAAAGTTGGAAGCTGAAGGTATGGGTGAAAAGATAGTCGGCAAAGCTCAGGAAAACATCGGCAAAGTCAAGAAGGTTTGGGGAAAGTAGTGTTTATTAAACAAAAGTAACAACAATAAAAAGGAGAACGTACCAATGAAAACAATTTATAGACTGGTAGTAATGATGATGGTGGTTGCAGTTATGCTGATGCTCAACATGCCTGTGCAGGCATCCCAGATGGATAACCGCATAGAATCATCCGCCAAAAATTCGTATGTATTCAAAACCTACCTGAAGGGCGATGATATTAAAGTCCAGTCCGAGGATGGCGCCGTGTGTTTAACGGGAACTGTCTCCGAAGAATCCCACAAATCATTGGCCCAGGAGACAGTAGCAGACCTACCTGGTGTCAAGAGTGTGGATAACAAGCTGGAAGTCAAAGGGGAAAGCCCGGCTCCGATGTCGGATGCGTGGATCACTGCCAAAGTGAAAACCATCTTCCTGTTTCATAAGAACGTAAGCGCCATGACGGAGGTTAGCACTAAAGACGGAATCGTCACTTTACGGGGCAAAGCTAACAATGAAGCGCAAAAAGATTTGACGACTGAATACGCCAAGGATGTTGAAGGAGTTAAAGGCGTAAATAATGAGATGACCGGGGGGACGATCGCAAAAAAGAAGCGAACGGTAGGCGAAAAGATAGATGACGCTTCCATCACCGCTCAGGTCAAGATGACGCTGCTCTATCACCGCTCAACCAGCGCCCTCAATACCTCAGTCAAAACGAAGCGCGGAGTAGTCACGCTGAGTGGCAAGGCCGGCAGCGCAGCCGAAAAGGATCTGGCCTCCAAATACGCTAACGACGTAAACGGTGTGAAGGGTGTAAATAACCGGATGACCATCGAGTAGTTCAAGTCTGAAAAACAAAAATACTTCATCTCCCCTGTCGGCTGGTGCGAGGGTCGCAAGCCGGCGGGGGAATGAAAAATCAGAAAGGAGAATCTTATGTTGTGGACAATTGCTTTGATACTGATAATTTTGTGGGCACTCGGGTTGGTGTCTGGCTATACGATAGGTAATTTTATTCATGTCCTACTGGTCATTGCCATTATCATTGTGCTGGTCAGAGTAATTCAGGGGCGAAGGCCTGTATAAATGTTTTTCTGATTTGAACGTGCCCTGGTAGTTCCATCAACGTTGCAATATAAAACAGGGGGAGCGAAATGAAAACATACACATTGATAGGGATCATCCTTATTGTGATCGGAATTGTTGCGTTCATGTATCAGGGCATCACCTACACGACCAGGGAGAAGGTTGTCGATATCGGTCCTATTGAGATTAATGCCGATAAGACAAAGACGATTCCTCTGCCGCCGATCTTGGGTGGTATTGCGCTCGTGGGCGGCATCGTCCTGATTATTGCGGGCGGCAGGAAAAGCTGAAGATAGACAAAACATTAATATGTATAGGAGACAACAAAATGAAAAAGTTACTTTTTGGAGTAATATTTTTGGCGTTGGTATTTGTATTACCTATTCCAACGATGGCAAGAGTAGATGTAAACGTTGGTATTTCTCTGCCGCCCATCGTATTTGCCGCACCACCGGCGTTGATAGTGCTGCCTGGGACGTATGTCTACGTCGTCCCTGATTACGACGAGGATATCTTTTTCTACGGTGGCTGGTGGTGGCGTCCCTGGGAAGGACGCTGGTATCGCTCACATTATTATAACCGTGGCTGGAGTTATTATAGAAATGTTCCAAGTTTTTATTTTGATGTAGACCCGGGTTGGAGAGGATACTACAGAGAACGTAACTGGTACGGACACCGTTGGGACTATGAACGGATTCCTGAGCGGCGAGTTAAACAAAACTGGAAGAGTTGGAATAGTAATCGACATTGGGAAAGGCAAGGTAGTTGGGGAGTCCAGAACTATCAACCCCAACCACAACAACGGAGACAGCAACTAAGGCAACAAAGGCAACAACAGTATCAACAGAGACCTGAGGTTCGGCAGCAAAGACAGCCTAATGTACTACAGCAGCAGCAGAGGCCGCAACAAGTTCGTGAGGCGGCAAAACCACAATCGCGAGAGGTAGCAAAACCTCAACAATCGCGACCGCAGTCACGGGATATCCAGACACAGCAATCCCGGCCGCAATCGCAAACACAGTCTCCGCCGGTTAAACAACAAGTTCAACAGTTAGATAAACAACAGTCGAGAGAGGTGGTCCAGCCGCAGCAGTCGCGAACACAGCCTCAAAAGGTTAAGGCACAAACTCGAAAGGCAACCAAACCACAGCAATCTAAATCTCAACAGGAAAAACCTGAAAGAGGGCAGGGCGAAAAACAGGATAGAAAGTAAGATGACAAAAAGTTAACTCGACTATAAAAATAGTCTCGTATCTATCAAGAGGGGGCTATACGAGCCCCCTCAAGTACACAAAGGTGATCTGATTATATTGGGCAACAGGCCGAGAAAAATAAGACACCAAAGAGAAAAGCACAATTTCATAAGAGATTAACTCGGCCAATAAGCAGCCCAAGGCGTCACTGAGCGCAGGGAGATAAGAAAATGGCTGTGAAAAACAACTTTAATAAAACTCAGGAGTTTTTAGAGAGCATCATCAACACAGTGCGTGAACCTTTAATCGTTCTGGATCATGATTTAAGGGTGGTCACCGCCAGCCGTTCCTTCTATAAATTCTTTAAGGTAGTACCTGAAGAGACCGTGGGACAGCTTATCTATGATTTGGGCAATAAACAGTGGGATATCCCCAAACTGCGGGAACTACTGGAAACCATTCTTCCCGAAAAAACGACCTTTGATGACTATGAGGTGGAACACGATTTTGCTACCATTGGCAAGCGCATTATGCTTTTGAACGCCCGGCAAATTCAAAGAGTGCCGGGAAAAGAGCGGATCATCCTTCTGGCCATCGAGGACATCACCGAACGCAACCCAAGTTCATGGTCTTAAAAATATTCATATGCGAAGTCAGGTAGTTGCATTGTTCATGCCATGCGTTTAGGCACTACATGTTGATAACTTTCACAAAACGGTCTTGATCGTTTTCCCGGGGATTCAGGGCGTCATAAATCTGAACGTGGAAAGGTTCCGACCGGGTCGATTTGCGAATGTGGATCATTTTGCCGTCGTCTCTTTTCATGGTGGCGGTGATGCGCATGTGTGTA
>JQDQ01000170.1 GCA_000747625.2 Smithella sp. SCADC | reverse complement strand
TTGCCCCTGTAGCTCAGTAGGATAGAGCGACAGATTCCTAATCTGTGGGCCGCGTGTTCGACTCACGCCAGGGGCACCAATTATTCCTTTGCACCGGCTTTCTCCAGTATTTCTATAATATCTTTTTTGCCCTTCATTTTCGCTATGCCCAGAGCAGTATAGTCAATATCGTCAATCGTCGTCTTTGCCTTTAGATTAGCACCCTTATTCAAAAGGAGTTTAACGATCTCCGTATGACCGTTCTCCGATGCCGCTATCAATGCTGTTACGCCTTTTACAAAAATGCCATAATATTTTTTGATCAACGTTGCGTTAATATCGGCTCCGTTATCCAGTGCAACCTGAACTTCCGGAAGGTTTCCTTTTTCCGCGGCTTGAATCAATGGGGCATTTTTATCCGCCATACCCGCCTCAGCAAAAACTGCAGGTATTAAAAAAATGCAGACTATAGAAAATAGGATTCGTTTCATTGGGCACCACTTTTTCATGATGGAAACATATAAAGAAGTCTTTTGTATGTCAATCATGAATATGAATCCCAAAGCAAGCCGCAGGGCATTATTAATTTAAAAAATATTACTGCATTACGTATGTAATACTTTAGAGGGTGACTTCGTTTGCCTGGATATGGCCATCGACGTTTGGAACCAACTGAGAACTAACGGCATTGAAGCGAAGATTAGGGGTGGAAACATCAAGGAAAACGTCACCACATGGAACTACCGGCAGCTGGCAAGAGAAAACAATCACGTCTGGGTGGCCGCCAAACTTAGCCCGACAGAAAAAGTCGCCATCGAAACAACAGCGGGCACCGTCATCAAGCCGGGAATGGCAAACTCTTCCGCCTATTTCAAGGGCATTGAATTTGATACTCCGGGTGAGATCAAAAGATTTGATTCCCTCAAAAGTTAAAGAGACGACAAAAAGGAATTTTATGCGAATTGAAAAAATCGAGGACAAATGCAATCAATGCCTGCTCTGCGTCCGTGACTGCGTCGCGGGTGTGTGGCATATCGTCGACGGCAAATCACAGCCTGTGGATGTTGAGCTATGCAATCGATGCAGTCATTGCGTTGCCGTATGCCCGTGTGGCGCCATACGCCATGACAGTCCCAAAATGGAACAAATCATCGGGGTGAATAGAAAGAACCTCCAGCCGGATGTGTATCGCGATATAATCAGCAGCAGAAGGAGCATCAGACAATTCAAAGACGCGCCGGTGCCACGCGACATCATTGAGCAGGTACTCGATCTGGCCCGATACGCTCCCACGGCAAGCAATGATCAGAATGTAGGCTATATCGTGGTAACCGGCAAACATCTGATAGAAGAAACGGCAAATACTATTTTTGGATTCACGCACCGAAAAAAGCCCGGTTCGCGTCCGACAACTGCAATATTGCCGCAACAACAATAATCAATTATGCGCATGCTCTTGGTTTGGGAACTTGTTTGACAGGTCTTTTGACGATGCCCCTGCGGTATAGCGGCAAATTGAGGAAAAAGCTTAATGTTCCAAAAGACAAACTAATTTATGCAAGTCTGGTAATGGGGTATCCCGCATATAGATTTACAAACACCGTATCGAGAAAAAACCGGAGGTACAATGGCTATGAAGAAAAAAATTTTATTAATCGCTGTTTTGATTGTGGTGGCTTTTCACCTATCCTGGTACACAATCAGCAGGATGCACATGAATACAAAGATTCCTGATAAAACTGCGGCAGAGCAATCATTTAACGATTTTTTAAGAAACGAGAAAATCATCATTGATCGCAGCGCTCTTACCGAAACTTATCTTGATGCCAACGGTTTCAAACTTCACCTTGATGTGTTTTCTGTCGGTAAAAATGCGCCAACAGTGGTATTCATTCCCGGCACTTCAGTTTATGCCAGATTTTATATTGAAGTCATGTATAAAATCTTTAAACAGGGATTTAATGTAGTCGGATTTGATCCACGCGGTCATGGTCTGAGCAGCGGGACTCGGGGGGATTATACAGTTAATGAAATCGTTGATGATACGCTTGCCGTTGTGAAATACGCGCGGGAGAGATTCGGCGGCAAAGTCGCTATTGCCGGCAGCAGCCAGGGCGGCATAATCGCTTTTTATGCGGCGGCGCGCGATAATTCGATCGCGGCGGCGGTGTGCCATAACCTTGCCGACCTCAACGGAAAAGATAACTTGGCGCTGTCGCAACTAAGGCCACCCCTGTTTATGGTTCCGCTTGCCGAGTTTTTGGCCAACGTATATAAGAGTTATGCCATCCCCATCTCGACGTGTAAAAAGAAATATCTGTTCTTTAAAAATACGGAACACCTGGTTATGACCAATAATGTCGATGAGGTTGTGCCACCAATAGCTGCCTGGCTGAAAGAAGTCATGTGATAATGAATAACGGAACAGACTTGAAACTCAAAACCGGATACCTCGTCAGGTGGACCCACTCAGACAACCATCGCAAGACAGTTCTTTGTCATCATGGATATATGCTGGGAGAACCCCGACAAGCGAAAAAAATGTTCCGGATTAAGAATCTTTACGATAGCTGAAAAACTTTATGACTCCAACAAAATGAAAGTTTTTATCGGATTTCTCGGAGGACTGGACATTAAAATATCGCAGAAATAATTGCCAATATCTCCGTCTATGGCATGACGGATCAGGATAAAAAGGATATGCAAGCCCATGTGGCAAAATACGCAGCTCTGGCCCCAAAAGATAAAAGTAAAAAAAAGAAGCAAACAACCCTCAAAGATAGATTCAATGAATACTGGGACATGTTCAAAGTATTCCTGCGCTTTAGCGATGCCGTCGGTTCGGATACTGTAAAGGAAATGAGAAAATTGTTTTCGGGCGACCATTCGCCCTTCATGGACGTCTACGGATTCGCCGCGCGCCAGCACATGAAAAAGTACGGGAGCACCATTGAACAACTTGCCATTATCGCATCCAAGAATCATTTTCATTCCTCATTGAACCCCAATGCTCAGTATAATTTTACTGTAACACCCGAAAAGGTGCTGGCAGACCGCATCGTCACCTGGCCGCTGACCCGGGCGATGTGCGCACCTATCGGAGATGGAGCCGCATCGGCAATACTTTGCGATGGAGAGACAGTGAAAAAACTCGGCCTCACGTCGCAGGCAGTAAAGGTGCGGGCGTCGATTCTCGGATCGGGACGCGAACGCGCTTTTGATGATATTGATATCGGCGAACGTTTGAGTAAGATAGCCTATGCAAAGCCGGGACTTGGTCCCCAGGATGTGCATTTCGCAGAGGTTCATGATGCAAGCGCCAGATCACTGGGGCGAAAATCGGCATGGCCGAAAACGGTGGTGGAGCGCTGGGACAGGAAGAGGCTGCTATGTGCATTCATATCCTGGAAGCCCCTTCAAGGTAGACATTTTTAATAATTAGCGCGGACAGTGCCGCAGGGAGAACTCTCCCGCGGCACATTGATAAAATCTTGACGGAACCGGCAATGGCTTGAGAAGAACATTAACAGAAGAATCGTTTATTATATGTGGTTACCCAGAAAGACGAGAGACCTATACGAATGATGAAACGTCTGACCCTGGAACTTTATTTCAAAATATTCTGCCTTCTGTATAAGAAGAGAATCTATGAAAAACACCTGGCAAAGGTTCAAAAGTAAAAATTGAGTTGCAGAAAAGAAACTTTCGTCCAAGCAGATTCAAAAAAATGGTCGATCCGGACGTTGTCGGTACGCCGTTCACCATAATTGTGGATGAAGACAAATGCATAGGCTGCGGCGTGTGCATGAGGAATTGTCCAGGCGACGGTATTGACATGGTGCCCAAGAGCCAGTACTCCAATGTTCAGGCGCCAGCCTGCCAGTTTAACTGTCCCGCGGGTATAGATATTCGGGAATATGTGAAACTCCTCAATGACGGCGCTTCCCTTGCCGAAGCGTGGAAAGTTCTCACGCGAAATAATCCTTTCCCCGCAGTTACCGGCAGAGTATGTCCCCATCCCTGCGAAAACGCCTGTAACCGGACATACCTGGACGCTGCGGCAGTCAACATCAATTGCATTGAACGAACGGTTGGTGATTTCGGCCTGGGAAAAGGATTGTCGTTTGAAATATCCGCTCAGAAAAAGAGCGAAAAAATAGCGGTTGTGGGCTCCGGTCCCGCCGGCATGTCCTGCGCTTACCAACTGGCCAGGATGGGTTATGACGTAACCGTCTTTGAAGCCGCGCCCAAACCCGGCGGAATGCTTCGTTATGCGATTCCCGCGTATCGTCTGCCTGAATCGGTGGTCGATGCGGAAATCAGCCGGATTGTCAATCTGGGCATTACCATGAAACTGGGCACAGTTATCGGGAAAGATATTTCGTTTGATGACTTGAAAAAGCGGTTCAACGCGGTTTACATGGCCATCGGCGCGCAGGGCGGCACCGCGCTCGGCGTTGACAGTGAAGAAGGCAAAGTTCTTTCCGGCCTTGCATTTCTAAAGTCTGTAAGAGAAAAGAACCCGACAAAGATTGGCAAGAAAGTTGTGGTTATCGGCGGCGGTAATACCGCCTTTGACGCCGCGCGAACCGCCCGTAGAATGGGTTCCGAGGTGACGATTCTATACAGAAGAACAGCCGCGGAAATGCCCGCCTATGAAGAAGAAGTAAAAGCCGCTAAAGACGAAGGTGTGAAAATTCAGTTTCTGTGTGCTCCCGTTAAATTGGGAGGAAGCAGCAATGCAGTGACTGTGACCTGCACGAAGATAGAACTGGGGAGCCCTGATGCTTCGGGAAGACCAAAGCCGGTTCCGGTTAAGGGAAGTGAGTTTGATGTTCAGTGCGAAACCCTGATAGCCGCCATCGGTCAGGATATAAATTTGACTGGTCTGGAAAATATTCCCCGGGCGAACAATTGGATTGGCGCCGATGTTCTCGGCCAAACAACGGAAAAAGGTATTTTTGCCGGCGGTGACGCCGTAACCGGTCCCGCTCTCGTCGCCTCCGCTATAGGAGTCGACTGCAAAGCAGCGCTGAGTATAGACGCCTTCATTAAGGGTAAAAAAGCTGAGCTTCCGGAGAAGATGGAAGTATCTTACAAAGACCTCCCCTTACGTAACGCCTCTCACTTTAAACATCTTCAAGATATCAAACGCACGGATGTAGAAAAGCTTGAGGCCTCGAAGCGCCTGGCGAATCCGGACTCGGAAGAAGCGCTGCCTTTCACCCAGGACCAGGTCATGAGCGAGAGCAAACGCTGTCTGGGATGCGGCAGTTACAAAGCATCGTTTGAAGGATTCCCCGAATACTTCGGGAAAATCTGTCCTGGCCTATCATGTGCTGCACGCCATTCGCTTCAAGTTGGGCAAGCGGGGAATAACGCAAAGCTGGTCCACGATCCGCAAGGGGCTACACACATGCGCATCATCACCACCATGAAAAGAGACGACGGCAAAATGATCCACATTCGCAAATCGACCCGGCCGGAACCTTTCCACGTTCAGATTTATGACGCCCTGAATCTCCCCCATCGGCCCGGGAAAACGATCAAGACCGTTTTGTGAAAGTTATCAACATGTAGTGCCTAAACGCATGGCATGAACAATGCAACTACCTGACTTCGCATATGAATATTTTTAAGACCATGAACTTGGGTTAAGGAAAATTGCACAAAACATTTCTCTTGTAATTTGTTTCATCAATCGCATAAACTTTTTTGCAATGGAATGGAAACGATAAAAAAGGGCAAGTCCACGACGATCCTGCCCTTAAATGTAATAATCCGAAACAGTGATATTGAGTTTAGTACTTACCACCAATATAATCACTGAGATGATCTATCAAAGAATCTTTTGCAGAGATAGTTGCTTTTACAACATCACCAATGGAAATGATACCAACAAATTTAGATTTGTCGAAAACGGGCAAATGCCTTATGTGTTTTCCTGTCATCAGCACCATGCAATCCTCTACCAGAGTCTCAGGCTTTACCCTGTACATTTTTGCAACAGGAGTCATAATGTCTTTTACCGGAGTTTTTACTGAAGTTTTACCCTTCAGAATGATTTTTCTCGCATAATCGCGTTCAGTGACGATACCAACAACCTTATCCTTTTTATCAACGACCATTAATGCTCCTATTTCTTTTTCCGCCATGAGCTTCAGGGCGTCAAATACCGAGGCCTCCGGTCGAATCGTCCATATCTGTTTCGTCCGATTTTTTAAAAGATCGCTCGTTCTCTGCATAACCCAATTCCTCCCCATAAATTCAAAAAAATTTTTGCTTAATATAGTATTAGTATACTGACTAATGGTCTAGCTTGTCAAGAAAATTTAACTCTAAGACAACGGAAATTTTGATTGATTTTTGCAGATGCATGCAAAATTTTTTGTTAATGTTACATTTTTTTCGCAAAAATGTATTCCCATTGTATTTCTTTTTTATGTTGCTTTCGGATGCAATTAATTATCATTTGCAGCGGCAGATATTTTTTGTTATCCCTCTTCCATGGATCAAGAAATAATTTTTCTTAATAACAATGCGCGGCATTTGGGCATTGCGCTCAACGAGCGGCAACTAGCCCTATTTGATATCTATAAAAACGAACTTTTACAATGGAATGCCAAAACAAATTTAATTTCCGAAAACTCATCCGGGGAAATTATCACTCGCCACTTTCTTGATTCGCTTACGGCCTGGCAATTTATTCAAAAACCAAACGCCCGAATTATTGATGTCGGCTGCGGTGCCGGCTTTCCCGGTATTCCTTTAAAAATAGCATTGCCCTCTTTAGAACTTTATCTACTGGAGTCCAATCGCAAAAAGGTTTCGTTTTTAAAACATATCATTCGTCTTTTAAATATTTCCACAGCACATGTTCTTCAGGACCGTGCCGAAAATATTATCCAGACAGATTCATGGAAAGAAAAATTTGATATTGTAATTTCCCGTGCCACCTTTAAATTAGACAGGCTACTTGCGCTTAGCGAATTTTTTCTGGCTCCAGAAGGTCGACTTATCGCCTTGAAGGGCCCCAATGTCTCGCAAGAATTTAAGCAATGTTCTTTAGCGAAAAATCCATACAAAATATCTCAATTGATTCAACATGATATAGAGGCGGTTTTTTTAGAAGCGCCTCGTAAAATTATTATCGGAAAAAAGTAAGATTTCAGTAAAAAAACCTTCTAAAAATGTCTTTTTTATGCTAGTGCTTACACCAGTTCTTGCAAAAGAATTTATTTTTTTACACCAAATAAAATAATGAAGAAAATTATATGTATAGCAAATCAAAAAGGTGGTGTCGGTAAAACCACCACCGCGATAAATTTGTCAGCCTCTCTGGCCGCTGCGGAAAAAAAAACTTTACTAATCGATGGTGATTCCCAGGGTAATTCCACCAGTGGGATGGGCACAGATAGAAGTTCTTTGCAAACAAATAATCTGTACCATGCTATGATCGGCCAAGTGCCGTTGGAACAAGTAATTATCAACACGGTTATACCTAATCTCGATATAGCGCCCTCTAACCAGGATCTGATTGGCATTGAGGTTGAATTTGTCGGTCTGGAAGACAAAGAAAAGCGATTAAGAACTTTATTAAACTCTCTGGACAGACAGTATGATTTTATAGTAATTGATTGTCCACCATCACTGGGTGTTATGACTGTCAATGCGCTTGTCGCGTCCGATTTTTTGATTGTTCCTTTGCAGTGTGAGTATTTTGCTATGGAGGGTTTGGGATATTTGCTCAATACTGTAAAGCTGGTGAAAGCACAATTAAATCCTCAACTCGTTTTAGGCGGTATATTACTGACTATGTTTGATCAGCGCAATTTACTATCGCGTCGGGTCACCGATGACGTACGGAAACATTTTGGTGACAAGGTCTTTAAAACGGTAATTCCGCGCAATGTGCGGCTTTCGGAAAGCCCCAGCCACGGCTTGCCCATTATTCTGTATGATATTAAATCACGCGGCGCTCTGGCTTATATGGAAATGGCGCAGGAAATAATTCGAGGGGGAATATAAATGGCGCAAAAAAATGTACTGGGAAAAGGGCTCGGCGCCATTTTTCCGGATTTAATAAATGACTTCGACAAGAAAAAAACAGCTTTATCCTGCGGCATTGAAGAACTATCTCCGAATCGTTATCAGCCCCGTAAAAATTTCAACGACGACGATCAGAAAAAACTGATTGCTTCCGTCAAGCAAAGCGGTATTATTCAGCCGATTGTTGTCCGCAAAACAGCGGAAAAGGGTTACGAAATCATTGCCGGTGAGCGGCGCTGGCGGGCGGCTCAGGCCGCAGGCCTTAAAGAAGTACCTATCGTCATTCGCGAAGCCACAGATATGGAATCGGCGGCAATATCGCTGATCGAAAATATTTTGCGGGAAGATTTAAATTCTCTGGAAGAAGCAAACGCCTATGTAACTTTAATAGAAACGTTCAAGCTCTCCCATGAAGACATTGCCTCCCGTACCGGTAAGGACCGTTCGACCATTGCCAATACTATCCGCCTGTTAAAACTGCCGGCCAAAGTAAAAGAGGCTTTGATAGCAAAGAAAATTTCCGCCGGTCATGCCCGCTGTTTACTGGCATGTAACTCTATAGAAGAACAAATTGAGGCACTTAATTTAATCTTAAAAAAAGATTTAAACGTCCGGGAAACGGAACGCTTAATCCAAAAAGCAAAAGTGTTGCCCCTGGATAAAAAACAAGCTGCTACAAAAGACCGCTTTCTGAACGATCTCGAAAAAGCATTGGCGGCAAAAGTTATGGCGAAAGTTCAAATTAAAGGTTCAGCGAATAAGGGATTTATAGAAATCAGCTACACATCAATGGATGAGTTAAACCGATTATCAGGCGTAATTCTTGATGATTTGAAATAATGAAATGTTCTTCATATTTATCAACATCTGTTGATTAATATGTTGATAAGGTTGTGATAATGGATGCATTTTGGGACAAAACCAGTAAAATTATTCAGGAAAAAGTAAGCAAGCAAAATTTCGACACATGGATCAAACCTATAAAAATGGTTGCTCTGGAAGATAAATGCGTCCAATTAGCCGTCCCCAATAAGTTTTTTAAAGATTGGCTTTTAGACAATTATGCTTCGACAATTAAACAATCATTGAAACATGCCGCCGGTATTGACGTTGATATTGATTTTATCTTGTCCAAGAATGAAGAAAAAGATCTTGAACCGGCGGTAAAGCATGCAGCACAAACCAAAAATACATCCACCGCGACCATAAACCGCGGGAAAAACCTTTCGTTTCTTAATGATAACTATAATTTTGACAGGTTCGTTGTCGGTTCCTGCAATCAATTTGCTCACGCCGCGTCTATCGCCGTAGCCAAACAACCGGCTAAAAATTATAACCCTCTTTTTATTTATGGCGGATCTGGCCTGGGGAAAACACATTTACTCAATGCAATAGGCCTGCTTGCCTATTCTATTCATCCGTCGCTAAACATCATGTATGTTTCCGCCGAAGAATTTATGAATGAAATGATTAATTCCATTCGTTATGACCGAATGCCCAAATTTAGAGAGAAATATCGTAATATAAGTTGTTTATTAATTGATGATATTAACTTTTTAGCGGGAAAGGAGAGAACACAAGAAGAATTTTTTCACACGTTCAATACTTTACATGATTCAGGCAAACAGATAGTAGTCACCAGCGATAAATTCCCAAAAGATATTCCTAATCTGGAAAGCCGGCTCCGCTCCCGTTTCGAATGGGGACTCATTGCCGATATCCACCCTCCTGAAATAGAAACTAAAATAGCTATTATCGAAAAGAAGGTACAGGAAAATCATATAGAGTTACCTAATAATGTTGTCCATTATATAGCATCTCATGTGGAATCTAATATTCGCGAACTGGAAGGTTTTCTAGTCAGAATCGGCGCTTATTCTTCTCTTACCGGCAGAGATATTGATCTGGATTTAGTGAAAGAAGTATTGAGCAGTCTGGTGAAACACAATAAAAAAGGCGAAGTAAGTATTGAAGAAATAATTAAAGTCATAGCTGGAAAATTAAATATCAAAATATCAGATATAAAGGCTCACAATAAAAATAAGAATGTTGTTTTTGCCCGGCAAATCGCAATGTGTTTAGCTAGAAAATTAACAAATTACTCCTTCCCCGATATTGGTCAAAAAATTGGTGGACGTGATCATTCCACGGTAATTTATGCCAACAATAAAATATTAAATAGGATTAAAGTGGATCAGAAATTAAAAATTCTAGTTCAGGAAATTGAGGATATTTTAATGCACAAGGCATAAACTTTTTTTTATTGTTTGATAAACAGGATTTATCTGTTAAATATTGGCATTATTATTATTTAATTTTTTTATAATCAACATATCAACAACCGTTACTACTAGTACTATTTATTTAAATATAAAGAAAAATAATAAAAGAAGAACTAAAGACACGGAGGATTTATGGAATTTAAAATCAATAGAAGCACTCTTCTTGATGGTATTCAAAAAACTTTAGGCATTGTTGAAAAAAAGACAGTAATACCCATTCTAAATAACGTTCTTTTTAAAGCAGATACTAACAAACTAAAAATAATTGCTACAGATAGAGAAATAAGTTTGATTTCTGATTACGATGCGGAAGTAATGGAAAAAGGTGAGATAACTATTTCAGCAAAGAAAATATATGAGATGGTTAGAGAAATTCAGGGTGAAGTCATCCTTTTTACTCAAAAAAATAATGTTGTAAAAATTTCATATCAAAGGGCTTTTTATAAAATACCGGGACTGCCGGCAGAAGATTTTCCAAGTGTTGCCGATGATCAGGATATTCAGCTTGATAAAATTAAAGGGAGTATCATCAAAGAGTTAATTAATAAAACGGCATTTGCCATGGCCACTGATGAAACCAGAAAGAACTTAAATGGTGTTTTATTGGAAGCGGGAATGGATGGATCTAATCATTTACTGCGGATGGTGGCTACTGACGGTCATCGTTTAGCACTGGCTAAAGGTTTTACCAGTGAGCCTTCTTTAAAGATCGGAAAGGGAATTATTATTCCCCGTAAAGGATTGATGGAGGTGAAAAAAATAATCGATGAACAAGAAAATATTTATATTGGTCTTCATAAAAATACATTTGTGGTAAAAACAGAAAAAACTCTTTTGAAGGTTGGTTTGGTTGATGCGGATTATCCTGATTATAAAAAAGTTATTCCAACAGAAAAGGGATTTAGTGTTACTCTGGAAAGAGAATCTTTCCTGCATGCTTTAAAGAGAATGAGTGTTGTCTCTTCCGAACGGTACGGAGGAGTGATCCTATCTTTTGCGGAAGGTAAATTAACACTTAATTCGACTAATTTAGATGTGGGTGAAGCAACGGAAGAAATAGATATAGATTATAAGGGGGAAGTTGTTGATAGCGGATTTAATGTGAATTATTTGATTGATGCAATATCTGTGATTAATAAAGAGCAGATTGTTTTTGAAGTGGGATTGGGATTAAAGCCTTCATTGATTAAACAGGCTGAAGATGACAATTATTTATGCATTATTATGCCCTTAAAAATATAGCGGTAGAGAGGAAGTTTAAAAACAAATATGACACATAAGTATGATGCGGATAGTATTAAAGTATTGGAAGGCCTTGAGGCTGTGCGCAAAAGGCCGGCTATGTATATCGGTTCCACTGGCAAGGAAGGTCTTCATCATCTGGTATATGAAGTTGTTGATAATAGTATTGATGAAGCGGCGGGCGGTTATTGCGACACCATCACAGTCAAAATAAGAGTGGATAACAGCATTGTTGTTGATGACAACGGCCGCGGCATTCCCGTTGATATTCATAAAACTGAAGGCGTGTCGGCGGCGGAAGTGGTTATGACCAAACTGCATGCCGGCGGAAAATTCTCCAACGATTCTTACAAAATATCAGGCGGTCTGCATGGCGTCGGTGTTTCCGTAGTGAATGCACTGTCTAAAAAATGCGAACTGGAAGTAAGACGCGATGGAAATGTTTACACGCAATTTTACACACGCGGCGTTCCCGATAGTCCACTGGAGATGGTGGGCAAAACCCGCGGTAAGGGAACCAAAGTCACCTTTTTACCTGATGATGAAATATTTGAAGAGAGTGAATTCAGTTTTGATATTATCGCCAATAGATTGCGCGAACTGGCGTTTTTAAATTCCGGCGTTAAAATTAATTTAATCGACGAACGCAACGGCAAGCAAAATGAATTCTTTTATAAAGGCGGAATAGTTTCCTTTGTCGAATATATTAACCGCAATAAAAAAGTTTTGCATAAAAACCCGATTTTTGTTTCCGGCGCCAAGGAAGATTGTTCGGTAGAAGTTGCTCTGCAGTATAATGAAACTTATCTGGACAATATTTTTGCCTTTGCCAACAGCATCAATACAACAGAAGGCGGCACTCATTTGATCGGTTTCCGGTCGGCGCTTACCCGTGTTTTTAATAATTACGCCACCATCAATAAATTAATTAAAGACGGCAAGGAATCCCTGCGCGGCGAAGATTTAAGAGAAGGCTTGGCGTGCGTCATCAGCGTCAAAGTAAAAAATCCGCAGTTTGAAGGACAGACTAAAACCAAGCTGGGCAACTCTGAGGTACGCGGCCTGGTGGAAGGCATAGTTTATGAAAAGATCGGCAGTTACCTGGAGGAAAATCCATCCGTCGCTAAACAAATACTCAATAAATGTATGGAGGCGGCGCGTGCCAGGGAAGCGGCCAGACGCGCCAAGGAATTGACCCGCCGCAAAAGCGCGCTGGAAGTGGGAGCGCTGCCGGGAAAACTGGCTGATTGTCAGGAAAAAGATCCGGCATTGAGCGAAATATATCTGGTAGAAGGAGATTCCGCCGGCGGTTCAGCCAAACAGGGCCGGAACCGGAAGAATCAGGCCATTCTGCCCCTGCGCGGCAAGGTATTGAACGTGGAGAAAGCCCGCTTTGATAAAATGCTGCAAAATGAAGAAATCAAAACGATGGTGACGGCCTTTGGAGCGGGCATTGGCGCCGACGATTATGATGTCAGTAAACTACGCTATCATAAAGTCATTATCATGACGGATGCGGATGTGGACGGAGCGCATATACGCACCCTGCTTTTGACTTTCTTCTTCCGGCAGATGCGGGAGTTGATTGAAAGGGGCTATTTGTTTATCGCTCAGCCGCCGTTGTTTAAAGTTGTGGAGAAGAAAAAAGAATTCTATATCCAGAATGAGGAGCAGATGAAAAACTACATTCTGGAAAACGGTGTGGAAAAAGTACAACTGGTTATGGGCGACGGTTCTCCTTTTCCGGCGACCGGCAATAAATTATTGCTCTTGATTAAAAAGGTTATGCGTATTGAAGACCTGCTCGACCGTTTTGAAAAGGAGGGACGCGACAGAAATCTGATCCGCATATTGGCCGGCGATCCCACCCTGACCGACGAGAGTTTTAAAAGCGAAAAAGCGCTTTTGTCCATCGCGAAAAGAACCGGCGTTGCCCTGGGCGAGAGTTTTACCGATTTTAAAATTGCAACGGACGAAGATCACGGCGGATTCAAAATAGTTTTTAATCTGACAAAGAACGGGCAAATAAATCCATCATGTATTACCCGGGAAGTTTTCCGCACGCCGCAGTTCGCGGATATCCGGTCCCTGCTGGATCAGGTTTCGATTATGGGCGAGGCTCCTTACAGCGATCAGGGCGAAGAATCTTCAACCCCTGTCATGCTGGAAAGTGCCAAGGCGCTTGTGGATCATATTGTCAGTCTGGGCAAGAAAGGACTGGGCGTCCAGCGCTACAAAGGCCTGGGTGAAATGAACCCCGAACAGTTATGGGAAACCACGATGAATCCGGAAAAACGCACACTGCTGCAGGTGACTGTCGAAGACGCGGTGCAGGCTGATGAAATATTTACAACCCTGATGGGAGATCAGGTCGAACCGCGGCGTGATTTTATATATCAAAATGCCCTGTATGTTTCCAATTTGGATATTTAGTAAATTATTTGAGGATTGAACACAATGGAACGTGATATCCACCACAAGCAAACACTGGTGAATATAGAAGATGAAATGAAAAAATCCTACATGGATTACGCCATGAGCGTCATCATCGGCCGGGCGATTCCCGATGTGCGCGATGGTCTCAAGCCGGTGCACCGCCGGATTTTATATGCCATGTATGAAATGGGCAACCGCTATAACAAACCCTACAAAAAATCCGCCCGTATCGTCGGTGAGATCATGGGTAAATATCATCCGCACGGCGACGCGGCCATTTATGACACCATGGTGCGTATGGCACAGGAATTTTCTCTGCGCTACATGCTGGTGGACGGACAGGGCAACTTCGGTTCGATTGACGGCGACCCTCCCGCAGCCATGCGTTATACGGAAAGCCGTTTGGCGCGCATTTCTGATGAAGTGCTGGCCGATCTGGAAAAAGAAACCGTTGATTATGTGCCCAACTATGACGAATCACTCACGGAGCCGTCGCTGCTGGCAACACGCATTCCACTTTTACTGCTCAATGGAACCTCTGGCATCGCTGTCGGTATGGCGACCAATATTCCGCCCCATAACCTGAAGGAAATCATTAACGGCACCATCGCCTGCATCAAGAATCCGGATATTACCATCGAACAACTGATGCGTCATATTCCTGGTCCTGATTTTCCCACTGCCGGTTTCATCAATGGCCGGGAAGGAATTCTATCCGCCTATAAAACAGGACGCGGCATCATCCGCATCCGGGCGCGGGCGCTGATTGAAAAGAATGCCCGGAATGATAAAGAAACCATTGTCGTCACAGAACTGCCTTATCAGGTCAACAAGGCTATGCTGATCGAAAAAATAGCCGAACTGGTGCGCGATAAAAAGATATCCGGCATTTCCGATTTGCGGGACGAATCCGACCGCGACGGCATCCGCGTGGTCATCGAACTCAAGCGGGATGAAAATTCGGCCATCATCCTCAACCAGCTCTATAAATTCACGCAAATGGAAGTTTCCCTGGGCGTCATCATGCTGGCGATTTCCGAAAACAGGCCGCAGGTTTTCAATCTCAAGGAAGTGCTCGAAAAATTCATCAGTTTCCGCAGGGATGTTGTTATTCGCCGCACGCAGTTTGATCTGGCGCGTGCCAAAGAAAGAGCGCATATTTTAGAAGGCTACATTATTGCCTTAAACAATATTGACGCAATTATTAAAGTCATTAAAGCGTCGAAGACTCCAGCGGAAGCGTCGGTACAGTTATGCGCGAAATTCAGTTTGTCGGAGATACAGGCCAAAGCCATTCTGGAAATGAGACTCCAGCGCCTGACCGGTCTGGAAAGAGCCAAGATTGATGAAGAATACGCTGAAGTTACCAAATTGATTGCTCATCTGCAGGCGATACTGGATGATCCGCAAAAAGTTCTACAGGTGATCATGGATGAACTCAACGAAATCAAGGAACGTTACGGCGATGAACGCCGCACGGAAATTGTCGCGAGCTCCGAAGATATCAATATTGAAGACATGATTGTGGAAGAAGATGTGGTCGTGACGATATCCCATACCGGCTATATCAAACGTAACGCGGTCAGCCTTTACAAGAGCCAGCATCGCGGCGGGCGCGGTAAGATGGGCATGGGCACGAAAGAAGAAGATTTTGTGGAAAAAATCTTTATCGCCTCCACACACCATTATCTGCTGGTCTTCACCAGCGCGGGTAAAGTGCATTGGCTGAAAGTTTATCAGATACCACAGGCCGGTCGCGCCGCTAAGGGCAAGGCGATGATCAATCTGGTTAACCTGGCGCCGGGTGAAAGTGTTCGCGCCACATTACCGGTCAAGGAATTTGTTGAAGATAAATTCATTGTGATGGTCACCAAAAAAGGCACGATCAAGAAAACGGAACTGGCTGCTTACGCCAATCCTCGTTCCGGAGGCATTATCGCTATTTCTATTGATGAAGGCGATGAACTGGTGGATGTACAGTTGACGATGGGCAATCAGGATATCTTCATAGCATCAAGGCTGGGCATGGCCATTCGTTTTAAGGAAGACGACGTACGCGATATGGGCCGAACCGCCCGCGGCGTGCGCGGCATTAACCTGGATGAAGGTGATGACGTGATCGGTATGGATATTCCCGCCCAGAACACTTTCATGCTCACAGTGTCCGAAAACGGATTCGGCAAATGCACGCCGATTGATGAATACCGCGTGCAAACCCGCGGCGGCAAAGGAACGATCAATCTCAAAACGGTGGAAAAAGTCGGCAATGTTTCCGGTGTCTTACAGGTGATCGGTGAAGATAATGTCATGTTGATCAGCAATGCCGGCAAAGTAATCCGTCTCAAGGTGCAGGAAATACCGGTAAATCATCGCGTCACACAGGGCGTGAAGCTGATTGAACTGGATCCGGAAGAAAAACTTGTCGGCGTCGCACGTACTACTTCCGAGACCGAAAGCACCGGCAACGGCGATGACGAAGGTGATGCGGCAACAGACGACAACGGCACAGCGGAAGAATAATATAGTGAGCCAAGCTGAACTATAGTGAAGCGTAAGGCGAACTATCCCAGGAGCAAAGCGACGTGGGAAAAAGCGGTGGGCAAAGACACGTGTTCACACAGATCCATATAAATGATGTTCGGTATACAAAGCAAAACATGGAATGATGACAATGGATGCATACAGCAAGATCGAGAAATTGATAGCCGACAAGTACGGGAAAGAAACAACGACAAGAAAGGCAGTCGGCGACTTCATGCTGACCGACACCCATGCTGTAAACGTTAAGAGCAACAACGTCGCGAAACAGAATTACTCACCAAATATGATCTCGATCCAGAAGATGCACAAGTGGGTATTCGAGGAACGCAATGACCTTAGCTTCATTTTTGTTGATTACAGAGAACAGGGTGATAATCTGCAAATTATGAGTGAGTCCGATCCGATTCCAATCGAGCACATCAGCTGGGACTGTTTGTCGATCGAAGCTCAGGGCTACGGGGTAATTCAAAAAGTTGGCCATCTAAAGTTGATCAAAGACCAGACAAAAAGCGACTTCTACAAGGGGTTTCTGGTAGCATACGAGAAGTACAGGCAAAAAGAGCGTAAGAAGCATGAGAGATTTGCGAAGCGGTTTATAAAGGATCCAGATAGCATTGATTGGTGACAAGACAGGAGCAGAATTGCAGTGAGCCCTAAGAAAGAATATGGAGACTTCCAAACTCCTCTGTCGCTCGCGCGACGTGTAGCGGCTCTGCTTAAGCAAGAAGAGAGGCATGTTGGTACAATCGTCGAGCCAACGTGCGGACTTGGCGCCTTTTTGCAGGCGACGGCAGAGTTTTTTGGCAAGTCACCCACATACTGGGGATTTGACGTGAACCCCGACTACGTAAAGGCGGCAAGTTCCGCCCTTGCGGGGATCGGATTTCCCCAAGCAGTCGTGCAGCAACGTGACTTCTACACTACGGACTGGCGGGATTTCCTTTGTGGACAATCTGAACCTCTTCTCATTATCGGAAATCCGCCATGGATCACAAATGCTGGAATGGGGGTCATCGGGGGGAAGAACCTCCCCGAGAAGTCCAATTTTCAGGGACATGGCGGCTTTGCCGCTAAGACAGGAAAGGCGAACTTCGATATTTCTGAATGGATGCTGATGAAGCTGCTGGAGGCGCTTCAGGGAACACGGGCTACCATCGCCATGCTCTGTAAGACGGCAACGGCACGAAAAGTCCTTCGGCACGCATGGCTCAATGGGTTCGATGTCGGGCCATCTTCACTTCACCTGATAGACGCTGCCGCAGAGTTTGGGGTGTCAGTGGACGCATGTCTTCTCTACACACATATGGGGACCGGAGGGACCGAGTCCACAGCAACAGTCTACCGCGCCCTCTCCTTTGATGAACCTTTACAGACCTTCGGTCTGTTTGCCGGAGAGCTTGTCTCAGACATAGATGCTTACCGTGCCTTGCGTGATCTTGATGGACTAGAATACCGAAAATGGCGATCCGGGGTGAAGCATGACGCGGTGCAAGTGATGGAGTTTACGCGAGACAATGGCTCTTTCGTCAACGGACTTGGGGAGCGTTACGAGCTTGAAGAGGATTACATCTTCCCTTTGCTTAAGTCATCCGATCTAGCGAACGGTAGGCTACGGCCCAAACGGTTTATCCTAATGACGCAGCATCGGGTTGCTGACCTGACGGACAAGATCCAGAGGAATGCCCCGAAAACATGGCGGTACCTCGTCGACCACGCTAAACAGCTGGACAATAGAGGCAGTTCGATCTACGCGAAACGAGCGCAGTTCGCCATCTTTGGCGTGGGTGACTACTCGTTCTCTCCCGCAAAGGTCGCCATTTCTGGGCTATACAAGAATATTAATTTCCAGGCGGTGGGAAGCACTGGCGGAAAACCCATCATGGTCGATGACACCTGCTATTTCATCCCTTGTGACTCTAAGGCCGAGGCCGAGTTCTTTGCGGATATGCTGAACTCTGAAACGGCTCAGCGATTCATATCAGCGCTAGTTTTCACCGACGCTAAGCGGCCTGTCACTATCGACGTCCTAAAGCGTATTGATCTGAAAAAGTTGGCAGAACATGCGGGACAGGAGACGATGGCTGTCGAGTACCTATCCTCACCATCGTTGGAGTCTAGCCATCAACGTCTTCTGGTCTTCGAGGCAAGAGAAGAGTATCGAACCAAGAAATCCACCGTACCCAGTAAGACGCGCCGACACGCCTCACAGGTCAGATGATTTCAGTCGTTAGACCTTCTTGTGCTGTTTGCTCCACTTGTTCAATAATCAATATTCAGTTATACTCTACGCATGTCTCATTATACATTTTTTGACCATACGGCGGATATCGGTGTCGAAGTTAAAGGCCGGACCGCAAAAGTGCTGTTTGTGAACGCCGTGGAGGCTTTGTTTGATGTAATGATTGAAAACAAAACCGGTGGGAAGTCAGCAAAACAGCATAAAGAAATAACTGTGGAAGGAACGGATGTTGTGGATTTGCTGATTAATTTTTTACGGGAGATTCTTTATCTGTTCAATGGCGAAAAGTTTATAACTGTTCATTGCGAAATTATTCAGTTCGCCAATAAAGAATTACAGGTACGGTTGACAGGAGAATCATTTAACAGCAATAAGCATTTGATTAAAACCGAGATCAAGGCGGTGACCTATTCGGGCTTGACGGTGGAGAAAGTAAAAGCGGGTTGGAGGGCGAGGATTATTTTTGATGTCTGACAACAACTTCGGAAAATGTCCCCGGCATTCGCCGGGCAGGCATATACTGTATGTCGTTTCGAAGCGAAGCGAGAAATCTTAATGATTAAAAAAAGATATCTCCCGCTGGTCGATATGACAAGTAACACTAAACTGGATTCCCGCCTTCGCGGGAATGACAAATAAAAGGGCAATGACCAATTTGAAGAGAAATTGTTATGTCTGAAATAAAATTGGAAAAACTGGATGACAACCGGTTGCTGCTTCCTCAAACAGGGGGAATGAAAGTGCCAGGGATTATCTATGCCAATGAAAAAATCTATCAGCTTTTAAAGGGTGACGAAAGCGCAAAGCAGGTGGCCAACGTCGCGCATTTGCCCGGTATCGTAAATTATTCTCTGGCGATGCCCGATGTCCACTGGGGTTACGGCTTTCCCATCGGCGGTGTGGCGGCCTTTGATCTGGATGGCGGCATTATTTCTCCGGGCGGTGTCGGCTACGATATCAACTGCGGCTGCCGCCTGATGACAACGAATTTAACTCTGGGTGATATTAAGGCAAGGCTCAGTGATTTAACTACAGCGCAACCTCTTCTCATTATCGGAAATCCGCCATGGATCACAAATGCTGGAATGGGGGTCATCGGGGGGAAGAACCTCCCCGAGAAGTCCAATTTTCAGGGACATGGCGGCTTTGCCGCTAAGACAGGAAAGGCGAACTTCGATATTTCTGAATGGATGCTGATGAAGCTGCTGGAGGCGCTTCAGGGAACACGGGCTACCATCGCCATGCTCTGTAAGACGGCAACGGCACGAAAAGTCCTTCGGCACGCATGGCTCAATGGGTTCGATGTCGGGCCATCTTCACTTCACCTGATAGACGCTGCCGCAGAGTTTGGGGTGTCAGTGGACGCATGTCTTCTCTACACACATATGGGGACCGGAGGGACCGAGTCCACAGCAACAGTCTACCGCGCCCTCTCCTTTGATGAACCTTTACAGACCTTCGGTCTGTTTGCCGGAGAGCTTGTCTCAGACATAGATGCTTACCGTGCCTTGCGTGATCTTGATGGACTAGAATACCGAAAATGGCGATCCGGGGTGAAGCATGACGCGGTGCAAGTGATGGAGTTTACGCGAGACAATGGCTCTTTCGTCAACGGACTTGGGGAGCGTTACGAGCTTGAAGAGGATTACATCTTCCCTTTGCTTAAGTCATCCGATCTAGCGAACGGTAGGCTACGGCCCAAACGGTTTATCCTAATGACGCAGCATCGGGTTGCTGACCTGACGGACAAGATCCAGAGGAATGCCCCGAAAACATGGCGGTACCTCGTCGACCACGCTAAACAGCTGGACAATAGAGGCAGTTCGATCTACGCGAAACGAGCGCAGTTCGCCATCTTTGGCGTGGGTGACTACTCGTTCTCTCCCGCAAAGGTCGCCATTTCTGGGCTATACAAGAATATTAATTTCCAGGCGGTGGGAAGCACTGGCGGAAAACCCATCATGGTCGATGACACCTGCTATTTCATCCCTTGTGACTCTAAGGCCGAGGCCGAGTTCTTTGCGGATATGCTGAACTCTGAAACGGCTCAGCGATTCATATCAGCGCTAGTTTTCACCGACGCTAAGCGGCCTGTCACTATCGACGTCCTAAAGCGTATTGATCTGAAAAAGTTGGCAGAACATGCGGGACAGGAGACGATGGCTGTCGAGTACCTATCCTCACCATCGTTGGAGTCTAGCCATCAACGTCTTCTGGTCTTCGAGGCAAGAGAAGAGTATCGAACCAAGAAATCCACCGTACCCAGTAAGACGCGCCGACACGCCTCACAGGTCAGATGATTTCAGTCGTTAGACCTTCTTGTGCTGTTTGCTCCACTTGTTCAATAATCAATATTCAGTTATACTCTACGCATGTCTCATTATACATTTTTTGACCATACGGCGGATATCGGTGTCGAAGTTAAAGGCCGGACCGCAAAAGTGCTGTTTGTGAACGCCGTGGAGGCTTTGTTTGATGTAATGATTGAAAACAAAACCGGTGGGAAGTCAGCAAAACAGCATAAAGAAATAACTGTGGAAGGAACGGATGTTGTGGATTTGCTGATTAATTTTTTACGGGAGATTCTTTATCTGTTCAATGGCGAAAAGTTTATAACTGTTCATTGCGAAATTATTCAGTTCGCCAATAAAGAATTACAGGTACGGTTGACAGGAGAATCATTTAACAGCAATAAGCATTTGATTAAAACCGAGATCAAGGCGGTGACCTATTCGGGCTTGACGGTGGAGAAAGTAAAAGCGGGTTGGAGGGCGAGGATTATTTTTGATGTCTGACAACAACTTCGGAAAATGTCCCCGGCATTCGCCGGGCAGGCATATACTGTATGTCGTTTCGAAGCGAAGCGAGAAATCTTAATGATTAAAAAAAGATATCTCCCGCTGGTCGATATGACAAGTAACACTAAACTGGATTCCCGCCTTCGCGGGAATGACAAATAAAAGGGCAATGACCAATTTGAAGAGAAATTGTTATGTCTGAAATAAAATTGGAAAAACTGGATGACAACCGGTTGCTGCTTCCTCAAACAGGGGGAATGAAAGTGCCAGGGATTATCTATGCCAATGAAAAAATCTATCAGCTTTTAAAGGGTGACGAAAGCGCAAAGCAGGTGGCCAACGTCGCGCATTTGCCCGGTATCGTAAATTATTCTCTGGCGATGCCCGATGTCCACTGGGGTTACGGCTTTCCCATCGGCGGTGTGGCGGCCTTTGATCTGGATGGCGGCATTATTTCTCCGGGCGGTGTCGGCTACGATATCAACTGCGGCTGCCGCCTGATGACAACGAATTTAACTCTGGGTGATATTAAGGCAAGGCTCAGTGATTTAACTACAGCGCTGTATCAGCATATCCCCTCCGGTGTGGGTTCGACGGGTTCAGTTAAATTGTCCGGAAAGGATCAGAAGAAGGTGCTGGAAGAGGGAGCCGCATGGGCGGTCAAGGCGGGTTTCGGTCTGCATGAAGATTTAGAAACGACAGAAGACGGCGGCGCGATGGCCGGAGCCGATCCGGAGCAGGTATCGGCGCGGGCGCTGGAGCGCGGCAAACAGCAACTGGGCACGCTGGGGTCCGGCAATCATTTTCTGGAAATAGAAGTTGTACAGGAAATATTCGATGAAGATGCGGCGCGTGTATTTGGTTTATGCAAAGGGCAAATCGCCGTAATGATTCATACCGGCTCGCGCGGTCTGGGTTATCAGATTTGCGATGATTATCTGGCGTTGATGGTCAAACATGCAAACGAAACAGGCATAGTACTCCCGGACAAGCAACTGGCCTGCGCGTATCTTGATTCGGAGAGAGGGAAAAATTATCTGGCGGCCATGGCCTGCGGCGCCAATTACGCCTGGGCCAACCGGCAAATTCTTATGCATCGTACACGGGAAGTATTTGAAAAAACTCTGCGCATGCCGCCGCGTGAAGTGAATATGCGATTGGTGTATGACGTCTGCCATAACATTGCCAAGATAGAAGAATTCAACATCGGCGGAATCATGAAGAAACTTTGCGTTCACCGCAAAGGCGCAACGCGTGCGTTTCCTGCCGGACACGAGGTGGTTCCCGCGCGCTACAGAAGTGTCGGCCAGCCGGTGCTTATTCCCGGCGATATGGGGACCGGTTCTTATGTGCTGGTTGGTCAGGAAAAGGCGATGACCGAGACATTCGGCAGCGCCTGTCACGGAGCGGGG
>JQDQ01000169.1 GCA_000747625.2 Smithella sp. SCADC | reverse complement strand
GAGAAATCTTTATAATCATTGAATAAGATTTCTCCCTTCGGTCGAAATGACATATCGGTAACTTTTGCAAGTATGCACTAGTATCTCATAATCAATAACCGCATGAAGGAATCACCCCAGAAAAGATAGGCAACTGCCGCCGCCGACAAAAACGGACCGAAAGGAACGGCGTATTTCATGTCCTGCTTTTTAATAATCATCGCCGTAATGCCAACTATTGCCCCGGAAAAAGAACTAAATAAAAGAACAAATATCAAAGATTTCCATCCCAAAAAACCGCCGATCATGGCCAGTAGTTTAATATCGCCGCCGCCCATGCCCTCGCGTTTCGTCAACAACTCATAAACGAACGCTATCGCAAGAAGCACGCCGCCGCCGATTAAGAGTCCAATCAATGCCTCCATCCAGGGAATTTTCACTAAAAAAATTGCCGCCAGGAAAAATATGGGTATTCCCGGTAAGGTTAAAATATCGGGGATTATCTGATGATCCAAATCGATAAATGTAATAACAATTAAAACCGCTATAAAAATGAAAAAAACCAGAAATTTTAATGTAAGGCCGAATTTTATAAACAATAGCAGTGCCAGCAGGGCTGTTATTAATTCCACCAGCGGATAACGCCAGGAAATCGCTCCGCCGCAATCCCGGCATTTGCCGCGCAGAAAAAAAAAGCTGATTAAGGGAATATTGTCGTGGTAACGAAGGGGGTGTTTACAATGAGGACATTGAGAACGTGGTTTCACAATCGAGGTTTCAGCAGGCAGGCGAAAAATGCAAACGTTCAAAAAACTGCCGATGGCCGCGCCAAAAATGAAAGCAAAACAGTTCATTAAAAAAAACATGACTTTATTCCAGTCTATCTTTTAAAATTTATTATTTTGGTATTATTGCAGGATTGCTGGACGACTCTGGAGTTGCCCGGCAGTTCTGCCACCTTATCCTCTTTATAAAAGACTTAGGCCAGTAACTTTGCGTCCCGCCTTTTCAGACGGTTTGCCCTTCTCAAGCTTTGATTTTCTTATACACTAGAATACAGTCAAAGTCAAGAAATATTATAAACATCAAATTAGTGAAATACATTAGATTTTAAAAATCTATCCGTCTTTTCTCCCCCAATCATACTTTATTTCACTGCCATGCGCCGGCAGCCGATACTCATCCGGCTCGTTATAATTATAAACTTCTGTCGGTGTGTTAATAACTATGGCTTCTTCTTCGGAAATGCATTTGAAACCATGATAAACAAAAGCCGGAATTTGCACCAAAACGGGATTATGACAGCCGGCGAATATTTCATTAATCTCACCAAATGTAGCCGAATCTTTGCGGCTATCGTAGAGGACTATCTTCATCATGCCTTTGACTACCGCCATATTATCAGCCTGTTTTTTGTGATAATGCCAGCCCTTGACAACTCCCGGATATGCTGTGGTCATATATACCTGACCGAATTTTTGAAATAATTTATCATCGGCGCGCATGATTTCCATCAACCGGCCACGCTCATCGGGAATCACTTTCAGCTTTTTTACTATTACGCCATCAATCATATTTTGTTTGCTCCTGTTTTTGCCACCATATTACCGGCGGATTGCAATGATTCAAAAGTTCCGGCATCCGACCACCAGCCATCCAGCACATCCCACTGCATCTTTCCTTCTCTAATGTAAAAATTATTCACATCGGTAATCTCCAACTCTCCACGCTCTGAAGGTTTTAGCGACCGGATAAATTCAAATACCCGGCAATCATACATGTAGATACCGATTACGGCATAGTTGGAAGCGGGATTGGCCGGTTTTTCTTCCACACGAATAATTTTCTTCCCCTCAAAGACAGGGACGCCAAACCTTTGAGGATCAGACACTTCCTTCAATAATATTCTGGCGCCTTCTTTCTGCTTACGGAACTCGTCTGCCGCTTTCCTAATATTGCCTTCAATGATATTATCTCCTAAAACTACCGCTATTTTATCGCGGTCGGCAAAATGTTCGGCAAGACTCAACGCCGCGGCAATTCCGCCTTCGCCCTGCTGATAGGTATAATTTATGTGTTTAAGTCCGAAGTCTTTCCCGTTCTCCAGCAGACGTAAAAAATCGCCGGCATTATTACCTCCGGTAACAATTAATATTTCTTCAATTCCGGCATTAACCAAAATTCTGATGGGATAATAAATCATCGGCTCATTATAAACCGGAAGCAAATGTTTATTAGTCACTTTTGTCAGAGGATAAAGCCTGCTGCCTAATCCACCGGCAAGAACAACTCCTTTCATGATCTCTCCTTAAGTTGCATTTATTTTGAATACTTATTTTTTTTCTTATCATATCTTAGTCTTTGTCGACAATAAATTTCTTTGCAACTTAAAAGGTAATGAGGTAATTATTTAAAACTATGAATGACGAACATTTTATGAGACTGGCTATTGCGCTTGCGCGGAAAGGACGTTTTTATGTGGGCCCCAATCCCATGGTTGGCGCTGTCATCGTCAAAAAAGGCATGATCATCGGACGGGGATACCATCAGCGATTTGGGGGAAATCATGCCGAGATCAACGCTATCCATAATGCCGGAGAAGATATTGCCGGTTCCACTCTATACGTTACTTTAGAACCATGCTGCCATGAGGGGAAAACACCTCCCTGCACAGACAGCATCATAAAAAATAAAATTGCTCGCGTTGTTATCGGCACAATAGATTCCAATCCTCTTGTCTCCTGCCAGGGCATCCATTCCCTGCAAAACTGCGGGATTGAGGTCAAGACGGGCGTTCTGGAAAAGGATTGCCGTCACCTCAATGAAAAATTTTTTCATTATATGGAAACAGGCCTGCCCTTTGTCACAGTGAAATACGCCCAGACATTGGATGGCCGCATAGCTACCGCAACAGGTGAGTCCCAATGGATAAGTTCGGCGGCTTCCCTGAAATTAGCTCACCAGCTCAGAGCGGAACATGACGCCATTTTGGTCGGACGGAAAACAGTGGACAAAGACAATCCCGAACTAACGGTGCGCCTTATAAAAGGCCGCAATCCTCTGCGCGTTATTGTTGATTCCGAATTAAAAATTTCTCCCAAGGCTAAAGTTCTACAGAATATTTCTAAGGCGCCAACTATTATTGCCACGATTAAAAAACCAGGTGATGCGAAATTCAAAAGACTAGCCTCTTCCGGTGCGGAAATTATAACCGTCAAAGCCGATAAAAAAGGACAGGTTGATTTAAAAATATTATTTAAAGTACTTGCCGCAAAAAATATTTCTTCAATCTTAATTGAAGGCGGCGCACAGATAATTACTTCTGTATTAAAAAATAATTTAGCCAACCGGATAGTAACTGTTATTGCGCCGAAAATTATCGGCAAAGGCATTGAAGCAGTAGGAGATCTTAATATTAGAAATCTGGACTTGGCAAAAATATTATCGATTCAAAAAGTGACAAGGATCGGTAATGATATTATTATCGACAGCCGCTTAAAGTAAGTTAGCGATTAAATTTTGCGCAGCCTTAATTCCATCCAGCGCTGAACTGACAATCCCTCCGGCATATCCGGCTCCTTCGCCACAAGGATAAATGCCGCCGATACTTTCACTTTGACCATCACTACGACGGCAAATGCGCAAAGGCGAAGAAGTTCTCGTCTCTACTCCGATCAAATGGGCGTCTTCAGTAATAAATCCGGGCATTTTTTTATCGAATTGTTTTATCCCTTGCCTTAAAGAAGCTGTTACGAATTCCGGCAGCACATCTTCAAGCGCGGAGGGCTTGACACTGGGACGAAAACTTGTCTTCCCGACGGCGCCCGCAGGATTACCCTGCAAAAAATCAGTTATCTTCTGTGCCGGCGCACAATAATTGCTTCCTCCGGAGATAAAAGCTTTCTTTTCCCAAATCTGACGAAAATCAAGTCCGCTAAGGTGCCGATTGTCGGATGCAAAGTCATCGACACGGATATTGACCACTATGGCGCTATTGGCAAATTCACCGGAGCGCCGGGCATTGCTCATGCCATTGGTTATAACCAAACCCTCGGAAGCAGCGCAGCCAATAACTGATCCGCCCGGACACATGCAAAAAGTATATACAGAACGATTTAAATCAGAAATTGAAGCTGTCAAAAAATATTCCGCGGGTGGTAATTGCGGGTGATTACGCCATTTACCATATTGGATGGAATTAATTAATTCCTGAGGATGCTCTACACGTAATCCCATGGCAAATGGTTTGGACTCCATTTTGACACCACACTCAAAAAGTTTCCAATAAGTATCATCGGCGCTTTGGCCAATCGCTAAAATAACATTATCCGTTTTAATTTCTTCTTTTCCATTAATAACAACCGCCGATATATTCCCCTTAAACATTAAAAAGTCAGTTGCCTGTGCTTTAAATTCAATTTTGCAACCCATCTCCAGGAGAGTTTTTCTCAAATTCACGATTATTTGCCGGAGTTTATCAGTACCAATGTGCGGTTTGGCTTCAGCAATAATTTCTGATGACGCACCCATTTGCACTAAAATCTTTTTTACCCACAAGGCATATGGATTCTTTGTTCGACTGGTCAGTTTTCCATCGGAAAAAGTTCCCGCACCTCCTTCACCAAAAAGAACATTGCTCCGGGGATTAAGAATACCCTGTTCCCGGAATATCCGCACATCTTTAACGCGTTCTTCTATTGGCGCTCCTCTTTCCAAAAGAATCACTGGAATATTTCTTAAGGCAAGAACATAAGCAGCAAAAAGACCAGCCGGACCGCTGCCGATAACGACTACGGGAAGCTTAGGTGGAGGAGTCAATGAAAGCGTCGGAGTTTCTGATTTATATTCCTCTTCCGGCGATGGAAGTCCTTCCTTGAATTCAGCAGGTAACTTCGTATATTCGGAAACGCTGATCCTAAGGGCATAAACGAAACGAGGGGCTCTATGGCGACGCGCATCCAATGCTTCTTTAATGACGTCTACAGCAACAATATCATCCACGGATATATCCAGGATCGCCGCAACTTTTGCTGCCAGTAATTCTTCGCTCTCATCTAAAGCTAATTCAATTCCATTGATACGCAAAACTTTCATCATTTCTCCGTTGCATAATGCAGATAAATATTATATTTTTCGACAAAGAACAGCTTTAAAGGTTTATGATCATGCCATGGTACGTCGTACATACAAGAAGCCGACATGAATATAAGGTAAACACCCGCCTTATTCAAAAGAATTTAATCACTTTTTTACCTGAGATAGAATCATGGAGCAAGCAAAAAGACAGGAGAAAGAAAATACTTGCTCCCCTTTTCCCCGGATATGTTTTTGCCGAATCCACTGTTTTAGATAATGAAACAAAGCTGGCCATTTTAAAAACGGCCGGCGTAGTGTGTATCTTAGGCAAAAAAGAAAATTCAGAACCAATTCCGGTGCCAGACAAAAAGATTGACGCTATACGTTGTTTTGTTAATACCAAAACGGAAATTTTTACAATTCAATTCCCCCGGGAGGGAGAGCCGGCTCGCATAATTGACGGGCCATTTGCCGGAATCGAAGGAACGGTCATCAACAGAAATGTGAAAAAGGAACTTTTTGTCATTTCCATAGAACTCTTGCAAAGATCGGTTGCGATAAAACTGAAAGGATTCCAAATCAGCAAAATCTGATGGTTCCCCCCGGATTAATAGAATTATTTATTTTAAAAAACTTGACTTTCTGATAATTATAAGCAAGATAGCGTGCCTAATAAATTTTTTGGGGATTAATTTTGAAGGGATATATTAAAATTAACAAGGAAATATGCAAAGAATGTCTGCTTTGTATTCATTTCTGTCCTAAAGGCCATATTGTTCCTACGAAAGAATACAATTTCTATAGTTACCACCCCGTCGGCACAAATGAAGAACATGAATGCACCGGTTGCGGCATATGCGCTACTATATGTCCGGAGGTAGCTATCGAGGTTTACCGTGAATAAAGTCCTGATGTCCGGAAATTTCATCATCTGTGAGGCGGCGATAAGGGCTGGATGCCGTTTTTATGCCGGCTATCCGATTACGCCTCAGAATGAGATCCCCGAATATATGGCGGAGCATATGCGTAAAGCAGAAGGCGGCATTTTTATTCAACCTGAAAGCGAAATTGCCGCAATTAACATGATTGCCGGCGCCAGCGCCGCCGGTCTTAGAGTAATGACATCATCATCCAGTCCCGGTATTTCCCTGAAGCAGGAAGGTATTTCTTCCATGGCCGCCTGTGAACTTCCTGGTGTTATTGTCAATATCATGCGTGGCGGTCCTGGTTTGGGTAATATCCGCCCTTCCCAGGGAGATTATTTTCAGGCTACACGCGGTGGTGGACACGGCGATTACCGAACAATTGTTTTGGCTCCGGCAACTTGCCAGGAGTTGGCTGATTTAACAATGGCTGCCTTTGATCTTGCCGATAAATATCGTACTCCGGCTATGATTCTTGCTGACGGCATGATGGGTCAGATGATGGAGCCTGTTATATTTAAAAAACCCAAACCCCGCGTTTATAATAAAAAATTCATGCTTCAGGGTGCTGGTACCGGCAAAAGCAAATTCATTCGCGGTTTGCTGCTGGATCCCATTGACATGGAAGAACATAATTGGAAACTGGCGCGTAAATATGAAGTCATTTCCAATAAAGAAACTCTTCATGAAGAATATAACATCAATGGTGCCAAAATGGTTATCGTAGCATACGGAACAGCAGCGCGTATAGCGAAAGGAGCTATCAAACGCTTGCGGAGTAACGGAATGAACCTGGGACTTTTTCGTCCCCTGACGCTCTGGCCTTTTCCTGAACTACAATTACGATCATTATCAGCAAAAATTAAAAATTTTCTTGTTTTTGAAATGAGCACGGGACAAATGCTGGAAGACGTGCGGCTCGCCCTGCAAGGGTATGCTGATATTAGATTTCATGGCCGGCCGGGCGGTGCAGTGCCTACCCCGGCTGAGCTTGCCAATGTTATAGCAAGAATTTACGAAAGAACAGTTAGATAAAGGTAATTAATATGGTAAAAACCGTTTATCAACGGCCAAAAAGTTTAAAAGAAGCTATTTTTCATTATTGTCCCGGTTGTGGACACAGTATAGTTCATCGAATTGTGGCTGAAATTATCGATGAGTTGGGTATCAGAGGAATTACAATAGGAGTTCCTCCGGCAGGCTGTGCAGTTCTGGCTTATAATTATTTTGACGTGGATATGATTGAAGCGCCCCATGGTCGCGGTCCGGCAATGGCATCGGCAATTAAACGTTCTCTACCGGATCGCGTTGTCTTCTCCTACCAGGGAGACGGCGATCTTGCTGCGATAGGAATAGCAGAGAGCTTTCATGCCGCCAACCGCGGCGAGAATATTACCATTATATTCATCAATAACGCCGTTTATGGAATGACCGGCGGACAGATGGCGCCAACGACAATGCTGGACCAAAAGACAACAACCTCTCCTTTAGGCAGAAATAAAAAATTAGATGGTTATCCTGTAAAGGTAAGCGAAATTTTCTCCCAGTTAAAAGGCGTAACTTATTTGGAAAGATGCATGGTAAATTCACCTGCCAATGTAAACAAGACAAAAAAAGCCATCAAGAAAGCCTTCCAATGCCAGATTGACGGACATGGTTTTTCACTTATTGAAATTCTTTCGCCTTGCCCGACTAACTGGAAAATGAATGCTGTCAATTCCTGTAAATGGATTGACGAAGTGATGAGCAAGGAATTTCCTCCCGGCATATTTAAAGATAATATTCCTTCGGCAGTGAAAACGGCGGAGGCAGACTCATGATTGTCAAAACGATATTTTCCGGATTTGGCGGCCAGGGCGTTATGATGATGGGAATCAGTTTGGCCAATAGCGGGATGAATAAAGGCTTTCACGTAACTTATCTTCCCGCCTACGGCGCGGAAATGCGTGGTGGAACAGCCAACTGTACTGTGGCAATAGCCGATGAAGAAATCGCTTCTCCCGTTGCCTCGGAACCTAACTATCTTGTAGTTTTGAATTCCCCTTCCCTTTTCACTTTTCAAAATAAAGTCATCACGGAAGGAACGATTTTTTTGAATTCATCAATAATAAAGGATAGTCCACACCGCCACGACGTTAAAGTCATTCGCGTTCCCTGCGCCGATATCGCTCAGGAACTGGGCAATATCAAAGTAGTTAATGTCATCATGATGGGAGCATTCATAAAAGTGTCAGGCATTGTTTCTCCTGAAATTTATTTAAACTCTCTGGAGTCTATTATGGGCAGCCGGAAGAAATCTCTTGCGGAAATTAACCGCAAAGCTTTTACTGCCGGATTTGATTACCTGAAAAGTCAATAAGGTTGATTTTATGTCTGTTAAACAAATTTCCGTACTCTTGGGTAATGTGCCCGGATCTTTTGCCGCATTAACCCACATTCTTGATTCGGAAGATATCAGCGTAAAAGCCGTATCAGCAGCCAGCATTGCTGAAGACAGCAGGGTTCGCCTTGTAGTCAATGAGCCTGATCGTGCTGCGGCCCTGCTGGAAAGCTATAATTTGAATATTGAAGTAACTCCCGTTCTGGCGGCAGAAGTCCCGTTACATGCCGGCGGTATGAATGCTATATTAAAACCTCTGGCCAAATCAGATATTAATATTCATTATCTTTACACTACTATCAATCGCATTGGCAGGGAAACTATAGTTATTATCGGCGTCGATAAGATTGAAGAAGCCAAAGAAATACTTATGGAACACTGGGTACACTTAATCGGCGACGAAATTTACTCCATCCCGTAAATTGCTTGTGTAAAATCATGCCCGTATCTTCCGACAAAGCGAAATCTCTTGCTGACAGGATGCTTACACTTGGTGTAGTGGAAAGTGATTTTGAGGAATCATTTATCCGTTCTTCAGGTCCCGGCGGACAAAAAGTCAATAAAAGTTCTTCCTGTGTTTATTTAATTCACATTCCTACCGGCCTTTCAGTTAAATGTCAAAGGGAACGATCCCAATCATTAAATCGTTTTCTTGCCCGAAGATTACTACTGGATAAAATTGAAAAACTACAAAAAGGTTTTATCGCTGAAGAAAAAGAAAGACTGGAAAAAATTCGCCGTCAAAAAAGAAAACGCAGCAAACGGGCTAAAGAGAAAATTCTTACAGTCAAACATCGACAAGCAGAAAAGAAGGTTTTACGGGGCAAGGTTTCTGCTGACGAATAGCTCATTGACTGCTCTGAGTTATCAATGGAAGGCGGATTGATTAATTGTGTTACTAGTGCTTGATTTCAATATTAACCGTGTCATTTCGAAGGAACGAAGTGACTGAGAAATCTTTATAATCATTGAATAAGATTTCTCCCTTCGGTCGAAATGACATATCGGTAACTTTTGCAAGTATGCACTAGTACCTACTTGCAGAAAAACGATGTCATCTCGAAGGAACGGAGTGACTGAGAAATCTGCGAGATCACTAAATAGATTTCTCCCTGCGG
>JQDQ01000168.1 GCA_000747625.2 Smithella sp. SCADC | reverse complement strand
TATTTTATGGCTAGTGCTTGATTTCAATATTAACCGTGTCATTTCGAAGGAACGAAGTGACTGAGAAATCTTTATAATCATTGAATAAGATTTCTCCCTTCGGTCGAAATGACATATCGGTAACTTTTGCAAGTATGGCTAGAACTAAAATTAAATGGAGGAAAATTAATGAGTAATGTATTTAGTGCGGATTTTGCCGGGCGGAATATTTCCCTGAAAGCGAATTATGTGGCCGCGCAAGCCGATGGGGCGATACTGGTTTACTATGGCGACACGGTCGTTTTAGTTACGGTGGTTTCGTTAAAAAGCATACGGGAAGGGGTGGACTTTCTGCCCTTGACTGTTGATTATCAGGAAATGACTTTTGCCGCGGGTAAAATTCCCGGAGGATTTTTCAAGCGCGAAGGACGTCCCAACGAAAGAGAAATTCTGACGTCGCGCGTTATTGATCGCGCGATTCGTCCTTTGTTCTCCAAAGGATATTTTTCGGAAACGCAATTGGTGGCCACTCTTTTGTCCGTGGATAAAGAAAACGATCCGGATGTCGCTTCAATGATCGGCGCTTCCGCCGCTCTGGGAATATCGGATGTTCCCTTTAAAGGACCGATTGCGGGTGTGCGTGTCGGCCGGATCAACGGCGAATTAATTGCCAACGCTTCGCCGGAAAAAATGAAGGAAAGCGAACTGAACCTTTTCCTGGTGGGACGCAAAGTAACGCCCGGAAAGTCGGGCCGTCCCTATGATGTGGAACTGGTCATGATGGAAGGCGAAGCCAAAGAGGTTCCGGAAGATATCATTGTTGACGCCATTAAATTCGGACTGGAAGCTGTCCGTCCGGTCATTGATTTACAGGATCAGATGCAGGCGGCTATTGGCAAGGTCAAAAGACCGGTGGAGGAAGTCGCGCCGGAGGAAGAGCTTGTTGCCCGCGTGCGCGCTGAAGCTCTGCCTGGTTTGAAAGAAGGCTACCGTCTGCCGCGCAAACTGGAACGTTACAGTAAACTGGGTGATGTCCGTGCGGCTGTTATAAAAAATATCGGCGGTGATGATGCGGCTCTTAGTAAAAAAGTAGCTGCGATTATCGAACATCTCGAATCACGCATTCTGCGCGATATGATTCTTCAGGAAAAGAAAAGAATCGACGGCCGGTCTTCAACCGATATTCGTCCGATAAGTTCGGAAGTCGGCGTGCTGCCGCGCGCTCACGGTTCTGCCCTGTTCAATCGTGGTGAAACGCAGGCCCTGGCCGCTCTCACGCTGGGCACATCCTCTGATGAACAACGCATGGACTATGTGGGCGGTGAGGAGACGAGAACGTTTTTACTGCACTACAATTTTCCTCCCTTCAGTGTGGGCGAGGCAAAAGGTCAGCGCAGTCCCGGCAGAAGAGAAATCGGTCACGGCGCTTTGGCCCGCAAGGCTTTGGTTCCCGTGCTGCCCGATCCTGAAACCTTCCCCTATACCATCAGGATTGTTTCAGAGATTTTATCATCCAACGGATCATCGTCCATGGCCACCGTTTGCGGCGGCATTTTATGTTTGATGGACGGCGGAGTTCCGGTGAAGGATATCGTCGCGGGAATTGCCATGGGGCTTCTCAAGGAAGGCGATGAAGTCGTGATTCTGTCCGACATTCTGGGCGATGAAGATCATGCCGGCGATATGGATTTCAAGGTTTGCGGTACGGAAAAAGGCGTGACCGCCATGCAAATGGATATTAAAATTGACGGGTTGACGGAAGATATTCTACGCAAGGCTCTGGCACAGGCGCGCGAAGGTCGTATTCATATCATAGGTAAAATACGCGAAACGATGACCGCGCCGAGATCGGATACATCTAAATACGCTCCCCGTATTACAACAGTTAAAGTAAAAGAAGATCAGGTCAGAAACGTTATCGGTTCCGGCGGCAAGAATATCCGTCAGATTATCAGCGAAACAGGAGTTACCATTGATGTCGAAGATGACGGCACCGTAACGATTGCTTCCGCCGATGCCGAAGCGGCCGCCCGCGCCGTGGCGATGGTGAAGTGGCTGACGGAAGAAGCGGAAGTCGGCAAGATTTACCGCGGCACGGTCAAGAAGATCGTCGATTTCGGCGCGTTTGTCGAAATTTTGCCCGGAACCGAAGGCCTGCTGCATATTTCGCAGATTGCCAAGGAAAGAATAGCCAAAGTGACTGATGTATTGCAGGAAGGCGATGAGGTTATGGTGAAAGTGCTGGAAATTGACAAATCCGGCAAGATTCGTCTCAGCCGCAAAGAAGCTCTGGACGCCGAAGTGAAATAGTTCTTTGCCGGCGGTAATTATTCAAAACAAACCGTTCTGTCTTCGTAAAATAACGGATACAGAACGGCTCTTTTTATTTTTCGAAACCCTTGCGAAACAGATTTTTGTGTCATTTCGAGGAGCAAAGCGACGGGAAATCTTTATTTTATTACCTTATAAGATTTCTCCCTGTGGCCGAAATGACAAATTGATAATTATGCAAAGATTTTTTTCACCGATTAAAACAGGCGGAAATATATTTTCCGGTTGGATAAAATGGAAAAAATAAAAGTAAAACTCCAAAAAATATCGGGTAACGAAGACCTTCCCTTGCCTCAATATATGACAGATCAGGCTGCCGGAATGGACATATTTGCGGCTGTGTCTGAAGAAGAGATTATTCTGTCCGGCCAACGTAAGAAAATTCCAACGGGAATTGCCATAGCTTTGCCCGAAGGTTACGAAGCGCAGATAAGACCGCGCAGCGGGTTA
The DNA here is from genome assembly GCA_000747625.2 of Smithella sp. SCADC. Taxonomy (GTDB): domain Bacteria; phylum Desulfobacterota; class Syntrophia; order Syntrophales; family Smithellaceae; genus Smithella. Next base: position 50,896 of record JQDQ01000168.1, on the reverse strand, counting down.
GCATTGAATAATGGAATAACACTGCTTAATTCACCTGGTACGATTGATGCCGATTATCGAGGAGAAATTGCATTGATTGTTATCAATCATGGAAAAGAACCATTCGTTGTTAAAAGAGGTATGCGTCTGGCGCAAATGGTTGTGCAGAAAGTCTTTCAGGTGGATTGGATCGAAACTTCAGCGTTGAACGACACCTCCAGAGGTAATGGCGGATTCGGCCACACCTGATACCGCGTCTTAGCTTTTGCATTTGGCGCTAAACAGTGGTATGAAAAACATAAAATTATTTCAAACGACGAAATTCATATATGAAAAAATTTAAAGTTAAAAAAACATTTGAAGAAATAAACGCAAAGATAAAAGAAGGGCGGGCTGTTGTTGTCACAGCCGAAGAAATGATTGATATTGTGGAGAGGAACGGCGCAGTTGAAGCCGCCCGTAAAATTGATGTTGTTACTACCGGAACTTTTGGGGCTATGTGCTCATCGGGAGCTTTCCTTAATTTTGGTCATACTTCTCCCCGGATTCGAGCCTCCAGGGTCTGGTTAAATGATGTGCCGGCATATGGCGGAATAGCCGCGGTGGATTGTTATATTGGTGCGACAGAAGTAGTGGAAAATGATCCGCTCAACAGCGTTTATCCCGGTGAATTTAACTACGGCGGAGGTCATGTAATAGAAGATCTTGTTGCCGGAAATGTTGTCAAACTTCGCGCCGAAGGTTACGGAACGGATTGTTATCCCGCCAGAAAATATGAAAGAAACATTACGATAAATGATTTACAAAATGCAATTTTGTTTAATCCGCGCAATGCTTATCAAAATTATAATTGCGCTGTTAATTTATCCGATAGAACAATATATACATACATGGGTATGCTTCGTCCGCAAATGGCCAATGCGGCTTATGCAACATCGGGACAATTAAGTCCATTATTCAACGATCCATATTACCGGACAATAGGTATTGGCACCCGGATATTTTTAGGTGGAGCGCAGGGGTTTGTCGCCTGGCCTGGTACGCAGCATAATCCTAATGTGCCCCGTGGAACAAACGGCGTTCCCAAACAGGGGGCTGGCACAATCGCCGTTGTTGGTAATTTGAAAGAAATGGCTCCGGAATGGCTGGCCGGAGCAAGTATTTTAGGCTATGGAGTTTCCCTGTTTGTAGGAATAGGAATTCCCATTCCTATTTTGGATGAAGATATGGCGCTTTTCACAGCGGTAAAAGACGAAAATATTTATACTCAGATTTATGATTACAGTATGGATTATCCTAAAGGCAATCCCAAGCCTCTGGCAGAGGTTAGTTATAAAGATTTACGCAGCGGAACGATTACTATCGATGGGAAAAAAGTGATCACCGCGCCTTTGTCCAGTTATTACAAAGCAAGGCAAATTTCCAATATATTAAAAGAGTGGATTGAAAGCGGTAAGTTTATCCTCGGAGAACCGCAGCAGGTTTTACCTTCCGTGTAAATCTAACAATTATCAATATTCATTAATATTCATTAATATTCATTAATTTTCTTGACTTTTTGCTGAAATTAATGTTTTTTAATAACCATAACAAGGGAAAACTTTAATTTATGGTAGATAATATCAATAAAAATCACGTAAAAAAATTTCGAGAAACAATTCCTCTGAGTATATCTGAATTGGCGAGAAAGGCGGGATTGACCCCGCAAACAATCGCTAAAATGGAGAAAGGTTTGTCTACTAGAAAGAATTCTGAATTGAAAGTAGCCAAAGCATTGCAGAAACCGTATGAAGAAGTGTTCCCTTGAAAAAAAGTAAAAGGGCACATCATTTTTTTATCGTATTGAACTGGTGGAAATTGATTTCAAATGAAGATAGGAAGATATCTTGTTGGTTTTTTAGCGCTCATGGCGCTTTTGATAACGTTTGGCAACAGGGGATTTGTTGATAACTATCTTATGAGCAAACGATTGGCTCAATTGAAGTTGCAAAACAATGAAATAACTATGGAAAACGATGAATTAAAAAAGAAGATACTTTTATTGCGTAACGATTCCAGTTACATAGAAGCAATGGCCCGAAATGAATTAGGTATGGTTAAAAAAGGAGATGTTGTTTACAGGTGGGCAAAATGACGAGAGGAAAGTGTTTCGTTAAAAACTATATGACGGTGCTTTAATGCTAAACTTAAAAGAAATTTTTTCGCGTAAAAAGAGCCTGGTTGGTTTAGATATCGGTTCAAGTTCTTTAAAACTGGGTGAAGTCGTCAGTAGCTCTCATGGGCCTGTTCTTAACCGCTTCCTTCAGGTTCCCTTAACCAAGGGTACAATTATCGATGGTGTTTTAGCTGATTCCAGTGCATTATCTTTAAAAATCAAAGAACTCTTCAAAAATTCCGGTTGCAAACACAAAGGAATAGTAACTTCTCTGGCGGGCAGTTCGGTTATTATAAAAAAGGTAACATTGGATCAAATGAATGAAGCAGAATTGCGTGATTTGATCCATGATGAAGCAGGCAAGTATTTGCCTTTTGATAATATGGAAGATGTTAATTATGACTTCCAGATTTTGGGCGATAATAACTATAACCCTAATCAAATGGATATAATTATTGTGGCGGCAAAAAAAGATGTGGTTAGTGGTTATCTTGAGGCAATCACCGCCGCCGGCCTGAATGTAATGATTATGGATGTCGCTCCTTTTGTTTTGGAAACTGTGTATGAAGCTAATTATGAATTTAATAACGATGAAACCGCTGTAATTATAAATATCGGAGCAAGTACTACCGGCATCAATGTTATTAAGGGCGGTATGTCAATATTTACGAGAGATTTTGCTTTGGCCGGAAACGCTATTACTGAAGGTTTGCAGGAAAAATATAAGTTGACTTTTGAGGAAGCAGAAAAAATCAAAATAGAAGGTCTGCCCAACGGCAGTGAAGAAGATAACCTGGATTTAAAAAACAGCATTCTGGAGTTTGCCAAGCCTATTTGCCTGGAAATCGAAAGGTCCGTGGATTATTTTCATTCAACTTTTGGCGGCGAATACATTAAGCGCGTATTGCTTTCCGGTGGATCGGCTAAAATTTCCAATTTGGTTACAAGTTTATCAGAAAAGCTTAATGTGAGAATTGAATTAATCAATCCGTTTTTAAAAATTGGCTATAATAAAAGAAACATTGACGCAAAGAATATAGAAAGCATTAAGCCAATTGCAGCGGCAGTTATAGGTTTAGGCTTAAGGAAGATAGGCGACAAATGATAAAAATAAACCTTTTACCCTATCGCGAAAAAGAAAAAAAAGAAAATCTTAGCCAGCAGATATTCATTGCTGTAGGTTCATTTGTCGTATTGATTCTTTTGCTTGTGTGGTTGCAGGTTTGGATAAATTCTTCAATTAGTAATTTGGAAAGTAAGGTAAAAACTGCGGAAGCTACGCTGGTGGCATTAGATAAAAAAATAGGTGATCTGGAAAAGTATAAAAATGATAAAAAGGAGTTGGAACAAAAACTGGGCGTAATTGCAACTTTAGAAGAAAACCGTTTAGCGCCGGTAAAAACTTTAGACAATCTGGCTATGCTTGTTCCTAAAGATATCTGGCTCGTCAAGATAACCCAGAAAGAGGATCGCCTTAACATTGAAGGTATTGGCAGAGACAATATCATTGTCGCCGATTTTATGAAAGATGTTGAGAAATTTGATCCGATAAAATCAGTGGATTTAATTTCATCGAAAAAGACGGAGATTGCCGGCGTTACTTTGCAACAGTTTAATTTTTCCTGCATCTTGAAAAAAGGATTCTAATATATGGCCATCACATTGAATGATATAAAGAAAATGTCACCTAAAGCCAAAGTGTTGGTTGTATGTTTGCTTGTTTTCATTATCGGCTATCTGGATTGGTTCTATTTTTTATCTTCAGCAATAGAAAAGAGATCTTCTCTTAATAATAAATATACAGAGATAGAATCGAAAATTAAAGAAAAAGAAAAAGTTGCCAGGCAGATTGATCAATACAAGGCTGACGTTGCGAAATTAACAGAAAATTATAAAGTAGCCCTGCTGAAACTTCCCAACCAAAAAGAAATACCGGCGCTTTTTCATTCTGTTGCATTAGCAGGGAAGGATGCTGGTGTTGAATTTCTGTTATTTGAACCTAAACCGGCAGTGCCCAAAACGCTGGAGAAACAACCCACCGGAATACAAAAAACAGCGGGATTACTTAAGCCTTCGGATCAACGGCAAGGAGAAGCCTCTAATGCTAATCCTGCGGCTGCCGGAGATAAGAAAGGCGCCGCACCGGCAGCGGAACCGTTTTACGAAGAAATACCGGTGGGAGTTTCGGTAATCGGTACTTATCAAAACATCCTTTACTTTTTTAACAAAGTGGCTCAATTGCCGAGAATTATCAATGTTTCCGATATAACCATCGGAGACAGGAAAGAAGTAAAAGGAAAAGGATATGTTGTTGCCACAACCTGTACGATTAAGACGTACATGTTTATTGATAAAAAAGAAAAAGTAAGTGAAAAAACAAAATGAAAAAAATAAAATTTGCCATTATCAGCACTTTTATAATTATTTTAAATCCATTGACCGGCGCTGCGGCAAATGCAACTCCGGCCGCAATGACAACGCAAATTCAGCCGCCGGTTACAACAGCTCCCATAGACAATTACAGCTATAATCCATTAGGCAAACCTGATCCCTTCCGGCCTTTCGTAACAGTAGATGTCGCTGTTGCAAAAAAGCAAGTTCTCAAAAAAGCAGAGGTTTCTATGTTCCCATTGCAAAGGGCCGATGCTGAAAAATACCGGATAGTGGGAATTGCCGGCGATAAAGATCATCGAGTGGCTATTTGTGAAGATACGGCAAAAAAGTTCTATACTTTACATAAAGGGACTCACATTGGTTTATATAATGGTAAAGTAATCGAAATTATGGCTGATCGTGTCATCATAGAAGAATATGAAACAAAAAAACCAAGAAGGGTAATTTTAAAACTGCGCAAAAATTAAAAAGAGGTAAGATCATGAAAAAATATTTATCCAAAACATTTCTTGTTTTTACAATTACTATTTGGATTTTTACATATATTGCAGGTGTTTCTTCCGCCTTGGAAACAACAGATAAAAACAAATCATCTGAAGACAAGTCAGCGGCTGTTGTTGCCAATGTAGGGAATCTGGAAAATGTTTTATTGGAGAAATTGTCCGGGAAAGAAAGAATTCATCTTGTTGTGTCCCAAAAGCCGGTTATTGATATGAGAAGTAAGAATAATGGCAGCTATCTGATAAAATTGGAAAATATGACTGTCCCTGAAAGCCTGTGCCGGCCGTTGGGAGAAGGCGAGTTGAACAATATTATAAGCGTAACACCTTCGCAACAACTAATAAAAGGTAAACGATGGGTTTATTTAACTGTTGATATTAAAAAGATTGTTCCTTTTGCAATAAGACAAGATGGGCAGAATTTGTTTATTGATTTTAACATTGCCAGTTTATTGGAGAAGAAGGATAATGATTCCCGGAAAATTAAAGGAAAAACTCCTGTAACCACAGGAAGAAAAGCGACAGCAAAAGTCAGTGCGGAAACTGTAACAGGCAGTGATGTTAAGAAAGGTGAAGAGACAGAAGTAAAACCTTTCAAGACTGAAGCAGTCAAGGGTATGGATCGAATAATAGACCTTGATTTTCAAGATGCGGATATAAAGAGTGTCTTACGTCTGATGGCTGAATCCGGTAATGTCAGTATTGTCTCCAGCGAAGATGTAAAGGGTTCTATAACTTTATCTATGAAAAATGTTCCATGGAAGCAGGCTTTGGATACGATATTGGACTTGAATAGTTTAACTAAAAGGCAAACAGGCCATATCATTACAGTAACAACCCTGGATAGAAAGAAAAAAGATGAAGCTGACAAAGCGAGGGCTGCGGATGATCAAAATAAGGCTGACGACGAACGGAAAGCCAGAGAACAAAAAATGATGGCGGAAAAAGGTTTGTTAAAACAAGTATTAATTGAAGCAAAGATTGTCGAGGCGACCGAAGATTTTGTCAGAAAAATCGGAGTTGAGTGGGGCTTTGGAAATCAGCAGAAAGTCAGTGACGGCACTTATGGTCTGGGTGTAACCGGTGGCAGCTCTACATCTACAACACCAACTCGATATACACAAAATTATCCTTCTCAAGCCGGTGTCAATATTGATGGCATTTCGGGTAAAAGTTTAGCCATGGCGGCGGTAAATTTCCCCGCTGCGGTGACGGGGCCGGTTATTGGTCTGGTATTTGGCGGCGCAACGGGCTTTCTCGAAACTCAATTGGCCGCTTTGGTAGAGAACGGTACAGGGAAATTGATTTCTGCGCCCAAAGTTGTGACTATGGAGGGCATTAAAGCTATTATTAAGCAGGGCACGGAGGTCCCGTATACAACTCCGGCATCCGGTACTTCGCCGGCAACTGTTTCTTTTAAAGAAGCCTTATTGAAATTGGAAGTAACGCCCAAAATAACTGATGAAGGAAAAATTTCCATGGACATCAAGGCCAGTAATGACAGCCCCGATTGGGGAAAGGAAGTGCAGGGTAATCCTCCCATCAAGAAAAGTGAGATTGAATCAAAGGTTGTTATTAGTGATGGAGACACAGTTGTTGTTGGCGGAGTTATGTCGATTGATGAATCTACATCGGTAAGTGGATGGCCCTGGCTGCAGAAGATCCCCGTTCTGGGCTGGTTATTTAAAACCGAGAATATAAATCGTAACAAAAAACAGCTGTTAGTTTTTGTGACACCCAAGATATTAAAAGGTGACAATTATAAATAAAACTTCCTTGTTTTTCGTTTGTCTGACAATACTTCTTTGTTCCTCCTGTACTTATACCCCCTGGCACAGAGAACAATCAGAACTTTTTTTGAACAAAGGCATTTCTTATATTGGCGCCGGTCAGTATAACAGCGCCCTGAAAGAGTTGCTGGAATCTGAAAAATACTATTCCGGCAACCCCAAAGTTCATTATTATTTAGGCATATCTTACCATGGAAAAGGCATGAAGGATAAAGCCATAGAGGAATTTAAAGAAGCAATCTCTCTGGATGAAAATTATTCTGAAGCGCATAATTTTTTGGGTACGTTGTATTTAGACAGCGGACTTTGGGACCAGGCAATTGAGGAGTTTGAAGAAGCTCTCAGTAATCATTTATACGATACGCCCGCAATGGCCCTTTATAATATGGCCTGGGCTTACTATTCCAAAAAAGATTATAATAAGGCTATAGCGAAATATCAGGAAGCGCTTAATGCCGATCCCCGAACCACGTTACGACCGCAAATTGAGAAAAATATGGGATTAATTTATTTTGATCAGGATAACCCTCTGGAAGCTATTCGTCATTTTAAGAAATCCGTGGAATTAGATCCTTCTCTTGTGGATGCTCAATTTTTATTGGGTCAGTGTTATTTCAGGACTGAAGATAATAAAAATGCTAAAAAAGCGTTTCAGACCGTTGTTAGATTATCGCCGGACTCTTCTTTCGGACGGCTTGCTAAAAATTATTTGCAGTCCTTGAAATAATCTAAACGTAACATTGCTTCTTTCCAGCCTTGACACAATATACCGGCTGTGTTACTTAGCGCGAAAAATCCTTATTTATTTAATCGATTATCCGAAAAATATGGAAAACAATACTTCTGAGAAAGACCGGAAAAATTTTCTTAATGAAGCGGAAAAACTGCTGGAGCTAAACAAGTTTCCCGGCGCATTGAATCTCGCACAGGAGCGTCTCAGGTTTTTGTCCGCCGATGCCGATGCCTACGTCGTTGCCGGCAGCGCTCTCATCGGCAGGGGAAGAATTGATGAAGCGCGTGATATTTTGCGTGATGTTGGCAATATTATTTCGGAATTGTCTTTTGTCTATGACCGGATAGGTGATGTTTACCGGAAAAGTGGTTTCCATCAGGATGCCGCGTTTTGTTACGAGAAATTTCTTTCTTTGCATCCCGGCGCTGAAGACGCGAGAATGGTTATTGAAAAAATGACTCTTCTTGATCAGGAAGATCATCCTGTAAATGAAATTGATATAACAGATGAAAATATTCCTGAACCGGAATTGTTTACAGTGACTCTTGCGGAGCTTTATATCAGACAAGGTCACTTGCCGGTAGCGCGAAAAATCCTTGAAGAAATAATAAAAAAAGAACCGCAAAACATTCAGGCCGCTGCAAAACTTGATTCGCTCAAAAAATCACTTGATTCCTCGTCAATCGTTGTTGAAAAATTTGATCCGGATAAACTGATTAAGACGTTGTCCTCCTGGCTTAAAAATGTCGATAGGTTGAAAATACATGCCACAAACAAATAAAGAATTACCGGATAGAATATCCCGCCTTCGGAGAAAATTTTCTTCCTGCAAAATCGATAGTCTGATTTTTTTTAATATGAACAATATCCGTTACCTCTCCGGTTTTACAGGCAGTGAAGGTGTCCTTTTGATTAATTCCGATGAAACAAATTTGCTTGTTGATGGCCGTTACATTACTCAGGCCGGCATGGAAACGAACGGTCTGCGGATAATAGAATACAAGGATAAAATTGAAGGAATCAATCAGGCGATAAAAAAGTTTAAATTAAAACGTATTGGTGTTGAAGCGAATTCTATAACCCTGGGAATGTACAATCAATTGACAAGCCATGTGCGTCAGGGAGTATTGATTGCTTTAAATGATGAGTTGAAGTTGCTTCGGGCATACAAAGACAAAGCAGAAATAGCGCTGATGAAAAAAGCCGCGGAAATTTCCTCTTCTTCCATTCGCTCACTGATAGGTAAAATAAAGCCCGGTTTTACGGAAAAGGAAGTGGCGCTGGAATTGGAAATTGAAGCGCGAAGAGCCGGGGCCGATGAACTCGCGTTTGGAGTGATTGTTGCCGCAGGGGAAAACGCCGCTTTCCCCCATGCTAAACCAACGGATAGAAAAATAAAAAAAGGCGATTTTGTTGTTATCGATTTTGGCGTTAAGTATAAGGGCTATTGCTCGGATGAAACCTGTACAATTGCTTTTGGGAAATTGACAGACAGGCAAAAAAATGCTTATCAAATGGTGAAAAACGCTCATGATCGGGCTTTATCTTGTGTTAAGGCAAACGTTTCCGCAGCCGGTATTGACCGGTGTGTCCGAAGCGTTTTTGGAGAAAAATACGTCCGGTACTTTGTTCATGGTACAGGGCATGGTGTAGGTTTGGAAGTTCATGAAGCGCCACGTTTGGCCTCCCATTCCACTGATATTTTAAAGCCAAATATGGTTGTAACTATTGAACCTGGTTTGTATATCCCGGGGCTTTGGGGCATACGAATCGAAGATACGGCGCTGGTGAAAGAAAATAGTTGCGAAAAGATTACAAAAATGGATAAAGAACTTACAATTATAGAATAAAAGCAGAGGTTGTGCTGTTATGAAAGTGTTTCCGGAAGATGTGCTTTATAGTTCCGAACACGTGTGGGTCCGGGTTGATGGATCTATGGCCACGATAGGAATTACCGATTATGTCCAGGAAAGACTGGGAGATATTCTCTCCGTTGAATTTCTTGAAGCCGATACTTATGTGGAATGCGACGAAACATTTGGTTCCATCGAATCCGTCAAAGAAGTAGTGGATTTGATTGCTCCCGTCAGTGGCACTATAGTTGTTGTTAATGAAGATATTATCGACGACAGCGATATAATAAACAGAGATCCCTATGATACCGGATGGCTGATTATCATTGAAATGGATAATTTGGATCAAATAGATGATCTTATGGTTGCTTCCAGTTACCATGATTTTATAACACAAAAAAAATAGACTGATCGTTATCTATGTCATGGAGACTATTAAATTTTCAATATCATAATATATTCGAAAACATGGCTATAGATGAGGCGATTTTCAATGAAACCATAAAAAACAAAAAATCCCCCACGATTAGATTTTATAATTCGCGGCCGGTGGCAATTTCCATTGGTTATTTTCAAGACGCAAGAAAGGAAGTAAATATCGAAAAATGTTACAGCGCCGGAATTGATGTCGCCAGAAGAATAACAGGGGGAAAAGCCGTTTTCCATTTTGATGAAATTACTTATTCTGTTGTAGCCCCGGATCAGGAAAAATTATTCCCGCCCGATATTCCGGGAACATATAAAGTAATCAGCAAATGTATCGCTTGCGGCCTGGCTTATTTGGGAATAAAGGCGGATTTAGTCGAAAGTGGCCGGGTTTTGCCGGCACAAAAAGCTGAAACTTACTGCTTTTCGGTTCCTTCTAAAAATGAGCTTTTAGTTAAAGGGCGTAAAATTTGCGGCAGCGCTCAGGTGAGAAGACGAGGTGGATTTTTACAGCATGGTTCATTGCTTTTAGCTTTTGATCCGGTGAAGACAGCGGATTTTTTATTGCCTTCGCGCACATCCCGGCAAGTAGAACAACTAAGAGAAACAGTGACAGCGGTCAACGAAGAAATTGCTTCACCGGTTGATGCGCGGGGAATTTGTTTTCAATTGAAAAAAGGTTTTATCGATGAGCTGGGGATAGATCTGGTGGAAGAAACTTTAACATCCGCGGAAGAAACTTTAAAAAATGAATTAATGGGAAAATACAATAATACCCGTTGGAATATACAAGGTGAAAACATTTTTAATTAGGTTTTTATGGCCATGATTTTGAAAGACATCGTCAATAAAGAAATATTTAAGCAACGCGGCTATATGGCGCCGGAGGTTACGGGCGCGATAAAGATGGATGCCAATGAAAATCCTTTTACCATTCAGGAACATCTGAAAAGAAAACTTTTCGAAAAAATGGCCAGGATTGATTTAAACCGTTATCCCGTGGCCGACGCTCCCGAATTACGCGAAGGATTTGCTCAATATTACGGCGTGGATAAGGATATGATTATGCCAGGCAACGGTTCTGACGAACTGATTCAAATCCTTTGTCTGACGCTAAAAGGCAAAATAAATGGCGTGTTGGTTCCCGTTCCCGCTTTTTCCATGTACAAGATTATAGCGGCTAACACCGGCAATAAAGTGGTGGAAGTGCCCCTGAACAAGAAATTTGATCTTGATTGCGACGCCATTATTGACAAGGTAAAAGAAAATTTTCCTGCTCTGGTGTTCTTAAGTTATCCGAATGCTCCCACCGGTAATCTTTTCAGCCGGGCTAAAATAGAAACTATCATCAAAAAATCTCCAGGTATGGTTGTTATTGATGAAGCTTATGCCAGCTTTTCCGGCCAGACCCTGCTTCCTCTGCTAAAAAAATACGATAATCTGATTTTCCTGAAAACGCTGTCCAAATTGGGGTTAGCCTCAATGCGACTGGGATTTTTAATCGCTAATCCGGACATCGTTGCTCACTTAGATAAAGTAAGATTACCTTATAATATCAATTCATTATCACAAATAGCCGCCAGTTTTTTCCTTGACTATCAGGACGAATTTTCCAGGCAAGTTGAAGAAATAATCAAAAGACGTGAGGAACTTTATCTGGGTTTGCAGAAAATTGCCGGAATTAAGCCTTTTCCCTCTCAGGCAAATTTTATATTTTTTAGTTGCGCTTTTGATTCGGATCGCATATACAAACAATTAGTTGCGGAAGGTATAGTTGTAAAAAATTTGAATATACCGTCACTGATACCCAACTGCATGAGGGTTACAGTAGGAAATCGTAAAGAAAACGATAGCTTCCTAAGGGTGTTAAAAAGCGTTATTCCCAAACAAGGAGCGTGATTTTAAATTAATTGGAAATTATTGGGTAGTTTACGGCACAGAATAAATCTGTTTTTGCCGAACTGCCCTTTTTTTATTAATGACACTCCAATATGACAAGCGAAGCGAAGTCAGATTGGTTAGTCGAATTAATCCCGAAACATCGGGATTGGAAATTATCCCAGGAGCGAAGCGGAGAGCAGAGTGCCTGTGGTCTGTGAAGCCATGATGTCATTTCGAGGAGCGAAGCGACGAGAAATCTTTAAGACTTCTCATCCCGAAACATCGGGATTCGAAGTGACTTTAGGTAAAATATTAAAAATTGAACATAAAAACGAGGAGGAATTAACTTGGAAGTAAGGGTAATTGACAATGACGTAGAAAAGGCTCTAAAACTTTTGAAAAACAAACTTTCGAAAAGCGGCTTGTTTAAGGAATTAAAAGTCCGCCGTGCTTATGAAAAGCCTTCAGTAAAGCAAAAGAGAAAGAAAATTGAAGCACAGCGAAGACTGGCCAAAGTTCAAAGACGCCGCAAGTTTTAAGCTGGTGTGTCTCAATGAAACCTTGTCATATCGACCAGCGGGAGATATCTTGTATATTCTGACTATAATTAAGATTTCTCGCTTCGCTTCGAAATGACATACTGCATAGATATTTATGAGACACTACACTGGATAGCCTGTAAGTGTAGGAATTTTCAATTATGGCCTCAGGGGAGTAATGCATTATGGAAGAAAAACAATATGTAATCGATTCTCTGTCCATTGATGAATCATGGCGGGTATTTCGCATTATGGCTGAATTTGTTGAGGGCATAGAAACTCTTTCCAGGGTGCATAATGCCGTTACTTTTTTCGGGTCCGCCAGACTCAAACCCGATGATATTTACTATCAAAAAGCAGAAAACCTGGCCCGGCTTCTGGTTCAAAGCGGATTTAGCGTGATAACCGGTGGCGGCGGCGGAATTATGGAAGCGGCCAATAAGGGCGCGGCGGAAGCCGGCGGGAAATCAGCAGGATTGAACATTCAATTGCCATTTGAACAAAAGCCGAATCCCTACGCCAATATCAATCTTCATTACAAGTACTTTTTTATTCGCAAGGTGATGTTTGTCAAATATGCTGTTGCGTATGTGATCCTGCCGGGCGGCTTCGGCACCATGGATGAACTATTTGAAGCTCTTACTTTGATTCAGACCAAAAAAATCAAATCTTTTCCGCTTATTCTTATGGGTAGCGAATACTGGCAGGGCTTGATTGACTGGCTGAAATACGGAATGCTGAAAGAAGGAAAAATTTCTCCTGCTGACCTCGATTTGCTTCAAATTGTAGATGAACCGGAAGAAGTCGTCAAGCTCATAAAGAAATACGTTATAATTTAATCTTCTTATTTACCGCTTTTGAGTCATGGAAAAAATCTTTGCCAATTTAAAAAAAGGTATTATTGCGCCCTGTTACCTTCTTTACGGAGAAGAAGAGTATCTAATCACTGAAACCCTCAATAAAATTTTAGATATAATATTACCGGATGGTTCCCGGGATTTCAGCCTGTTTTATCTTGACGGCGAAAATACCGATATGGACAGCCTGATGGAAAATATCCTGACACCTTCTCTTTTAGGCGACAGGAAAGTGGTTGTGGTGCGGAACACGACTATTTTTCAATCCCGCGAAAACCTGGCGCAACTGATTCAAAAAATACGCGGCAGCATTGATGAACAGCCGGCGAAGGCGGCGAAATATTTTCTGACTTTTTTAAAAATAGCCGGTTTTTCTCTGGAGGATTTGCTCAATGCCGGTTGGCGAAAAATAACCGATGATGAATGGAGTAAAATTGTGAAAGGAGATGCGGGAGAAGAGCGCGAAAAATGGCTGCCCCGCATTTTGGAAATCTGTTCCGATTCAGGACTCATCGCGGCAACAGGCGCCGACAAAGTCGAGCGTCTCGAAGAAATTTTTAAGGAAGGATTACCCGCGGGAAACTGTCTGATTCTTACGGCTGAAGATGTGGACAAAAGGAAGAAACTCTACAAAATTATTTCCGAGGCGGGTGTTGTCCATTATTTCGGTGAGGTCAAAAACGAAACAGTCAGAAAAGAAACACTTCAGAAGCAGGCACAGCAATTGTTGGAGGGTTGCGGCAAAAAATTATCGCCCGCGGCCTGGATCGCTTTAGGCCGGAAAACAGGATTCGATTTACGGCGCTCAATGCTGGAACTGGAGAAGCTTATTTCTTATGCCGGAGACAAGACGATCATCGATAAAGATGATGTTGAAGACGCCGTGGGCAAAACAAAAGAAGAAGAAATCTTCGCTTTAACGAACGCCCTGAGTGAAAAAAATCAACTGGCGGCGCTCGATGCCCTGAAAAATATTCTGGATCAGGGGACTCATCATCTGATCATTCTGAGTATGCTGGTTCGGGAAATCCGTCTTTTGCTGCAGGCCAGGATTCTGGTTGATTCGGGCAAGCTGCCGAAATTCACTCCCGGCATGGAATACGGCTGGTTCCAAAAAATTCTTTATCCCGTTATCGGCGAATTGAACGCCTCAGGGGTAAAGCGGGAAGGCCTTATTTTCAGCCAGCATCCTTTTGTTGTGTATAACGCGTTGCGTAATTGCAGCCGCTTTACTTATCCACGTCTGATCAAATTTCTTGATGAATTGCTGGAACTTGATCGCGCCTTTAAATCTTCCGCCCCCAGCCCGCAATTATTGCTGGAGATGTTTTTGATTAAAGCCTGCTCATAAAAAAGCCGGCTTTGGGCCGGCTTTTCTGGCATTATATCAAAAGTAAAATAGTGTTAGTTGACAGTAACGGGTATTTTTGTAGTAAGCCCCTTTGGTGACGTAACGACTACATTCACAGTCCCTGACGGATAATTTGGTGCTGCGCAATCTGTTCCATCTATCGTAATAGTAAAGTTTGTGCCACTGTTGGATGTGGAATCAGGAATAGGAGAACCACTATCAATGTTTACAGAAGCCGTGGAATTTGTAGTGGCACCAGAAGTTTTATAATATACATAATTATTAGCTGTGGAAATTGTAGTTCCCGCCGGCATGGTGTTACCGTTAACATCTCTCAATAGTAAAGTAGCTGTTCGCAGGCAATTAGTTCCCATTGTAACCGTATATGAAGTTTCGAGAGGTTCAGAGGATGAAAGGATTATGAGATTGCTGCGCCGAACATAGTTTGTGCTCCATGTAGCATCACATGTATTGTGCTTGCTTAACGCGTTATCTGGACAGGCCGAAGATCCCTCTGAAGCATAAGGAAGGAAAAATTGCTCGCCACTTTCCCAGTTTAGGCTTTCGTCGGCATCAATATATAAATCACCCAGAGAATAAAAAGTTTCGCCTGAATCATAAGTATCGTTGCCGTCTAGATCAACAAAACTTTCTTCTCCTACAGCGGTAGCCAGTATCGTTACTCTGCCATTTGAAGGTCTGCTACTGTATTGGCTTAGGAATGTAGAAGTGCACATTCCGCCTGTCGTTGAGCAATTCGCAGGCGAAATTCCTCCCCCTCCCTCAGTGTAAAAGTTGACTGCTGTGCCATCAGGCACGGGCTGGCCCAGACGATCATATGCGGAAATAGTTACTTTGGATGGCACATTATCATATCCCCAGGCTTCAATATTATGGGTTTGCACGGCAAGCGAGAAAAATTTCTGTGTAGGTAGTCCGGTTGTAATGGTTAAGGCGTTGGACTGACTGCTAACTATCGGCGCGACGGTGGTTGTTGCCACAACCCAGACAGGCGTTGGCACCGTACCTGAAGTAACCGTAGTCGTGACTAATCCATTGTCGTCAGATGTCCCCGTAGCAGGATCGAGTGAGACTCCTCCCGGAACGGTTGCCGGCAGGAGGCTGAAAGCGACACCTATTCCCGGTTTGGCTTTACCGCTACTATCCACCACTTTAAATGTAACCAGCGAAGTTTGTGGTAATGTTGATGAGCCTGTTCCCTTTTTACCGATGGTTGCAGGAATTGCTGATATAAATTGTATATTGTTGACCTGAGTAGGATGAACAGTTATGGTATTGGTGACAGAGACACTAGGGTTACTAGTTACAGCTGCCCGTATCTCATCCGATATGTCAGATGATCCGGAAGCGCAAGCATTATCTTTGTAGGTGGATATTGCCGTGCCTGCGGAACTCGTTACAGGGCTGGAAATTGTTGCCTTGCTCGCGCTAACGCAGGGTGAAGTAAAGGTTACAGAGATGGGAACTGTGGCAGGTACACCATTTATCAGTACTGGTACGCTTAAGCTGCTGGTGCCGTAAGCGGAAATTGGTGACGTGCCCACCGTGAGAGTGCCCAGTGTAACTGTTCCCCCGCTGACCGAAATGCCTACCTGATTGCTGGTAACTGTTGTATCTGTGCCGTCAATGTAAATTGAAGTCGAAGCCGTAATATAGGTAGCTCCAGCGGAATCAACACTAGCGGCACTCAATGTGACGGAAGCGACGCCACTGGAATTTGTCAGGGCGCTGGCGGAAGTTGGAGTAAATGTGACAAGACCGCTTGACGTCGAAAAGGTTACGACGGCACCTTGTATCGTCGCGCCACTGCCACTTGTGAGTGTCACTGTAGCTGTGACAGGAGTTCCGAATGTTACATTGGGAACACTTAAAGTAAGAGTAGGTGTGCCTGTTGTCGTTGACCCCCCTCCGGTATCGGCTGTGTCCTTACTCCCGCCGCAGGCGATAAGACAACAAAGTAGAAATAAAGAAAAGAGCAGACATAATTGCCGAAATAATTTTGCCCTGATTACCTTAATCATTATTACTCTCCTTTTTAAATCGGAATAGATAATACTTTTATATTTTTATGATTTCTATCAGAAATGTTATTAGTTTTCAATGTTTTTTTACTCGATCCACCGTTGTTTTTGTAATGATCTGATGATTAATTGCCGGAAATTGGCCTATACCCTCCGCCGGCGGAAGTGTCCCGATGTAGCATCGGAACGGAGGTGGAAATTGTAGGGACTGCTCCCCGAGCAGTCCGACGTGCGGCGCGTTTAGGAAACGCGCCCTACGATAAATAATATCCGCAATAACACGTCCACCCCCTGCCCCCGCCAGCGGGGGACATCAGAGTTTACTGATTTTTGTCTGCTTTTGTCTTTTCGCGCGGGGCAATCTTCTTGCCGGTCCCTTCTTTTGGGGACGCCGCTCGTTAATTTCCATTTTCTTCGTTGCGGGTTTTGTTTCGAAAGGTGCGTAAATAACGTTGTTCATAATTGCTTCAAATTCTAAAGACGACAGAGGCGTTTTGCCTGACTGAGTTGCAAAAGATGATATTTCCCGATCGGAAGAAACTACAATAACTTCTCCCGCGGTTTGCGCCGCTATTCTCTTAATGACGTCATCAGCTCTCTCGCCATGGCGGGAATAAATAATATTGATTTTCCCTTCCCTGTCTCTTCCTTCTTCCGCCCATCCGTTTTGGATGCCGTCAAAAACCACGATGATCTGATGCGCCCTTTTATTTTCATATTCGACAAGCCTGGCGATTAAAGCGTTTCTTCCCGTCTCCAAAGTTTTTCTTTCATATCGCCGCAGGTTGTCGGATTGTCTGATTAAGTTATAGCCATCAATTAAAATAAGCATGAATAATTCTTGCATATCGGAGCTCTTTGTTCAATGAAATTCTGATATTTCCCCGTCCGGGGTTTTTCCTTGACTTTGGCTCGCATAGTTTGTTAGTCTGCCCTGAGTCAGTATCATAAAGATGTCGTCATTGCGAGCTCCTGCAGGAAGCGCGGCAATCTGAGGGGCGAGACAAAAGCGATATTGCTTTGCCTCAGGCTCGCAATGACAAAACTGGTTTGAATATCTTCGATAACAGGGTAAATCGATTTATCCGAATAAAATAATTTAAAGGGGAAATGAAAATGGAAATCAAAAAAGTTTGTGTGTTGGGCGCCGGATTGATGGGCAGCGGAATTGCGCAGGTATGCGCGCAGGCGGGATATGAAGTAACCATGCGCGATATTGAACAGCGCTTTATTGACGGCGGGATGAACACGATTAAAAAGAACCTCAGCCGCGATGCGGAAAAAGGCAAAATCACCAAAGAGCAGATGGAGACGATTCTTGGCCATATCAAACCTACTTTGGATATCAAAGAAGCGGCAACAGGAGCGGATATTGTAGTGGAAGTTGTCATAGAAGTTATGGCTGTCAAGAAGAAAGTTTATGAAGAACTCGAAGGAATCGTTCCTCCGCATTGTCTTTTTTTCACGAACACTTCAGGACTAAGTATCACGGAAATGGCTTCCGTGACCAAACGTCCGGATAAGGTAATCGGCACTCATTTTTTCAATCCGGTTCCCGTGATGAAACTTCTGGAAATAATCTGCTGTTATCAGACGTCACCTGAAACACTGGAAGTCGCCAAAGCCTGGGGCAAAAAAATCGGCAAGGAAGTTATTGTAGTAAAAGAAGCTCCGGCGTTTGTTGTGAACCGCATACTGTGCCTGATGCTCAACGAAGCTTTCCATGTTCTGGATGAAGGACTCGCTTCTGCCGAGGATATCGACAAGGGCATGATGCTGGGATGCAATCATCCCATCGGGCCGTTGGCGCTGGCTGATCTGATCGGCCTTGATACTATGCTGCATGTCCTGGAAGATTTGTACAAAGAACTGGGCGACAAATACCGTCCGGCGCTGATGTTGAGAAAACTTGTCCGCGCGGGCCGCTTGGGACGCAAAACCGGCCGCGGCGTATACGATTACAGTAAAAAATAAATTAGGGAATATTTTTATGAAAACCAGGATTACAGAGCTTTTTGGAATCAAATATCCCATTATTTTATCCGGAATGAGCTGGATTAGTACGCCAAAAATGGTTGCAGCCGTTTCTAATGCCGGAGGCTTGGGAATTCTGGCGACAGGTCCTTTAAATGCAGAACAGACGCGGCAAGCAATCAAAGAAATCCGTTCTCTCACGGATAAACCTTTCGGCGCCAATGCTACTCTTTTATTTCCGGGTGCGGCTGAAAACGCCAAAGCGTTGCTGGAAGAAAAAGTGCCTGTGATTAATTTTTCTCTGGGTAAAGGTGACTGGATAGTAAAGGAAGCGCATACTTATGGAGGTAAAGTTATTGCGACTGTGGTTAACGCACGACATGCCAAACGTGCGGAGGATTACGGCTGCGATGGCGTTATTTCCACCGGTCACGAGGCAGCGGCGCATGGCGAGCATGTTACTTCTCTGGTGCTTGTTCCTTCTTTGGTTGATGCTGTAAAGATTCCCGTCATCGCCACCGGCGGTTTCGGCGACGGACGCGGTCTGGCGGCGGCGCTGGCTCTGGGCGCGGAAGGAATCGCTATGGGCACCCGTTTTATGACAACTAAAGAAAGTCCTCTTCATGATGTTTATAAAAAACTGTCCATGGAAAAAGGCGTCGAGGATACTTTGTATTCGGATCGATTCGACGGACTACTCTGCCGTATTATGAAGACCGATGCCGCCGAAAGAGCCGTCAAGAAAGGCTTGAATCTGCCGGCGGCTTTCATAAATGCGCAGGATATTTCCAGGCAGTTAAAATTGCCTTTCTTCAAACTGTTTGCGGGTGTTATGCTGACAGGCTGGAAAACCGCCAAACAACTGGCTTTCATGGCGAACGGTTTCCATGCGATCAGAGTTGCCACGGAAGAAGGCGATACGAAGGAAGGTGTGCTTCCCGTAGGGCAGGTGATGGGCCTGCTTCACGATGAACCGGCCGTGGCCGAACTGATGGATAGAATGGTGGCGGAGGCGGCTAAGCAGCAGCAGAAACTTGACGCTCATTTTGCTTAGAAAGAGCGGCCGGGTAGAGGCATGTTTCAGAATAAAAAAGTAGTGGTGGTCATGCCGGCTTACAACGCCGAAAAAACCATCATGAAAACATATAATGAAGTCATGGCGCAGGGCGTCGTGGATAAAGTTATACTTGTCGACGACGCCAGCCCGGACAATACCGTGAAAGTCGCAGAGGATCTTCCTCTGACGAAAGTTTTTGTGCATGAACGCAATCTCGGCTACGGAGGCAATCAAAAAACCTGTTACCGGCTGGCGCTGGAAGAGGGCGCGGACATCATCATCATGGTGCATCCTGATTATCAGTACACGCCCAAGCTGATTCCGGCGATGACTTCAATGATCGGCAACGGCCTTTATCATTGTGTGCTTGGTTCCCGCATCTTAGGCGGCTACGCTTTAAAAGGCGGCATGCCACCATGGAAATATATCGCCAACCGTTTTCTGACTTTAACGGAAAATATTTTAATCGGAGCAAAACTTTCCGAGTATCACACCGGATACCGGGCTTTTTCCCGCGAACTTTTGCTGAAACTGCCGCTGAAAAATAATTCCGATGATTTTGTTTTCGATAATCAAATGCTGGCACAGGTTGTCTGGGTTGGTTACACGATCGCGGAAGTAAGCTGCCCGACGAATTATTTTGCCGAAGCTTCATCAATCAACTTAAGCCGGAGCATCAAATACGGTTTCGGCTGTCTGAATACGGCGCTGACTTTTCGTCTGGCAAAAATGAAACTGATTAAAAACAGTCTGTTTCCTGTTCAGGAATAAAAACACAAAAAAATCGGGCATTCACTTTTTCAGTGAATACCCGATTAGTCTGTCTGCAAATTATTCTTAAGCAATTATTTTGCAGGAGCAGGCGCAGCTTCGGGAGCTGGCGCCGGTGCATTGGCAGCGTCAGGAGCAGGAGCCGGTACGGGAGCAGGTGTTTCAACAGCAGGAGCCGGTGCAGGTTCTTCAGCTTTTTTGCATCCTACAACTGAAATAGATAAAGATGCAACGAACAGCATAGCAACAAAAATAGCAAACATTTTTTTCATTATCCGCAAACCTCCTTTCAAAGATTTAATAAAGATTGTACTAATATAACAAGTCCTTATACTGCTTGCAAAAATACGCTTTTTTTTGGCCTTGTCAAGCACAAAATTTATAATTTCCAGTTGCACCCGATGGTTTTGACTAAAATACTTGTTTGTGATCAATAAGTAATTGTTATCTTTATTGATTTAAGTAGACGGCCAATTTTTTAAAAATATTGCTTGATTTTTGCTTATGGTTTGATAAACTGCAACCAATCGTAATTAAGTGTAATGGCAAAAATAGCAAAGTAAAAACGCATAATCTTCAACAAATAAACCCGCTGTATTTGACAGCGGGTTTTTTGTTTTAATCTTTGGAAGGTTAAGTTGTCTGACTATTAGCGGCAGTTTTTAATGAAGTTATAGTTTTTGTGTAATCGTCGCTGCCGAAGACTGCGGCTCCGGCGACGATAACATCGGCGCCGGCCTGAGCGATATCACCAATGTTTTTTAGATTTACTCCTCCATCAACTTCCAGCAGCACTTTATATGGCGAAGCTTCCAGCATTTTTTTTGCCCTGGCAATTTTTGGTAAAGAGGTTTTGATAAATTGTTGGCCGCCGAATCCCGGATTAACGCTCATAATCAATAGCAGATCGATATCGGGAAGAATTTCTTCGATTTGCGTCAAAGATGTCGCCGGATTTAATGAAACGCCTGCTTTTTTCCCGGCCTTTTTGATGATATCGATTGTCCGGTGAAGATGACTGGCCGCTTCCACATGCACGGTAATAATGTCCGCGCCGGCTTGAGAAAAAGATTCAATGTACCTTTCGGGATTTTCAATCATCAGGTGTACATCGAAAGGTAGTTTTGTGGTTTTTCTTAAGGTTGATATTATGGCCGGTCCCAGGGTAATGTTGGGAACAAAATGACCGTCCATTACATCAATATGAATCCAGTCGGCGCCGGCTTTTTCTACAGCAGCGATTTCCTCGCTTAGCCTGCTGCTGTCGGCGGAAAGGATTGAAGGGGCTATTATTTTCATTTAATTTTTATTTTCCCGGTTCTTTTATAGCTGTAAATTATACTAAAGAGCCGCCGTTGTCAACCACTGGGTTGTTATCTTTGATGATCTGGTAAAAAATCAATTTTGGCCATTTTTATCATTCCTTTGCGAAAAGACAGTATCGCAATTGCAAATATTGATTGTGTGTAGTGAGTAATGTCCCCCGCTGGCGGGGGCAAGGGGGTGGAAGTTTTTGAAGCATACGTAGTATTGGTCAGTTACGAATTACATGAATTTTATCCACCTCCGTCCCGATTGTATCGGGACACCTCTCCAGGCATACGCCGGACTAGACGCGCCAGCGGAGGACATTAATTGGGACTCATTAATTCCCTTGACACTGCGGCGGAAAAATCTAAAAATAGCGCCATGTATATTTTCTACAATATTATTTTATCTGCTGCCGCGATATTTATTGCGCCCTATTTTTTATTGAAAATAATTTTTACCGGTAAATACCGCAAAAGCATAATCCCGAAATTAGGTGGAAGACAGTTAAGAATACTGACCAATTTGAAGGAAGGGCCGCGAGTCTGGATTCACGCGGTTTCAGTTGGTGAGGTTACCGCCGCCGCACCGATAGTCGCGTGCCTGAAAATGAAAAGGCCGGAAATAAAGGTCATTTTTTCTACTTCCACGGAAACAGGCCAGGAAATGGCGCACAGATTTATCAAGGGAGCGGACGCATTTATTTATTTCCCTCTGGACATTTCATTTGTTGTGCGTAAAATTATCAAATTAGCTAAAGCCGATGTTTTTGTACTGGTGGAAACGGAGCTGTGGCCTAATTTCCTTCGTGTTTGCAAAGAGTTTCGGATAAAAACATTGATGGTCAATGGAAGGATTTCTCCCCGCTCTTATCGCCGTTACCGGAAGACGGCATTTTTCTGGAGAAAAATTCTGGATAATCTGGATGCCGCCGGAATGATTTCCATGATTGATGCGGAAAGGATCAGGGCTATCGGTTTGGATTCCGCAAAAGTTAAAGTGCTGGGAAATGCCAAGTACGACGGATTGGCGGCAATGGTTTCACCGGCTTTGCAAAAGGAAATATTTTTGCGTTTCAATGCGCGGGAAAACGAAAAATTTTTTGTTGCGGGCAGCACGCATGAAGATGAAGAAAAAATTGTCATTAGTGTTTATCTGGATATTTTAAAACGTTATCCTGATTTTAAACTCATTATTGTGCCGCGTCACATTGAAAGGACTAATGATGTTATAAATCTTTTACAGCGGGCAAATTTAAACGATTTCATAACGCTCTCGGATATGAACAATGGACGTCACAGAAACGACGAGCGAATCATTGTCGTTGATGTTATCGGAGAACTATTTAAGGTTTATTCGCTGGCTACTATTGTTTATTGCGGCGGAAGTCTTGTTCCCAAAGGTGGACAAAATATTTTAGAGGCGGCGGCCTGGGGGAAGGTAATTTTTTACGGTCCTTCAATGGAGGATTTCAGCCAGGAAAGGGCTCTGCTGGAAGACGCAGGCTGCGGAGTTACTATAGGAAGCGCTGAGGAGTTACAGCGGGAAATTTTTAAGGCGCTGGAAAATCCCGAAGAACTCAAGCATAGAGGAGAAAGGGGCAAGGAGGTTGTGCTGTCTAATATAGGCGCTGCCGCGAGATATGCCGATTTGATAAGCAAACATATTTAGAAAATGGCTTTATAGCGCTGTAGTTATCAGGAGGAATTTTTATGCTGAAAAAATATGAAGCGTTGAGCATGCAGGTTAATCTGCCGAAGGCTTTCATGGCCAGATCCGTTATTTACAAGTACCTCAATAGAACAAACCTGACGCATTATCCGGAACTATCCAGGCTTATCGGCTGCGAGGCGTTCGTCAAGCATGAAAACCACAACCCGACCGGATCATTCAAAATAAGAGGGGCTCTGAATTTCTTCCATCACATGTCCCGGGAGGAACTGGAAGCCGGAATCCTTGTCGCGACCAGGGGCAATCACGGCTTGGCCATGGCCTGGGCGGGACAATGGTTTAATGTGCCCTGCACGGTTGTCGTGCCGGAGCGCAACAATCCTGAAATTAACAGAACAATAGAGAGTTACGGCGCGGAACTTATTGTCCACGGAGATGATTTCTACGACGCGCAATCATACTGCGAAGAACTTGTGGACAGCGCCGGTTATTACTATGTTCAGCAGGGCAACGAACCGGAAATTTTAAACGGCCTTGCCACTATGGGACTGGAGATCATGGAAGACCTGCCGGGAGTAGATACTATCATTTGTCCTGTCGGCGGCGGCGCCGGTTGCGCGTCGCTTTTAAAAACAATGCGTGCGCTCAAACCGGCAATCGAGATAATCGGCGTAGAAGCTCAGAATGCCGCATCCTTTTATAATTCATGGAAGAAGGGAGAAATTGTCACTCTTGATGAAGCCCATACGGTTGCCGATGGACTGGCCGCCAGAGCCGTATTCCATCTGCCCTATACCATCCTCAAGGACACCATCAGTGATGTCGTACTTCTGACCGAAGACGAGATACTTGAAGGAATTAGAATGGCGCTGACAACCACGCATAATCTGGCAGAGGCCGCCGGCGCCGTTTCCCTGATAGCGGCTTACAAAATCAGGGATCGTCTTGCAGGCAAAAAAGTGGTTATGATCATGTCCGGCGGCAACCTGAATATGGATACCCTGAAGTTGGCCATTGGATGCTAATATTTTCGTTTACCAAAGATTTCTCCCTACGGTCGAAATGACAAAAACAATTTCAGAACGTTGCATTTTCTTCTATTGCATCATCGGAGTTAATCATCCGGCGATTATAAAATAATCTTGACATTGCGTTTTGTCTTTGACAATAAACGCAATGTGCAAATCTTATTTTCTTAAATATAAAAAATACAGGAGGCAATATTATGATCGGCAAGCAGGTTAGGATGGAGCGTATTATGAACCGTGAAAATGGCCGGACGCTGATTGTTCCCATGGATCATGGCGTATCGGCAGGTCCCATATCCGGTCTGGTAGATATGAAGACTACTATTGGCAAGGTGGTTGATGGTGGGGCCAATGCTATTGTGATTCATAAAGGTGTCGTTCGGACAGGTCATCGCGGACACGGCAACGATGTCGGTCTGATAGTCCATCTCTCCGCCAGCACGTCGTTGAGTCCTGATCCCAATTCGAAAGTTCTGGTTTGCACGGTGGAAGAGGCCATCAAATTGGGTGCGGACGGCGTTTCCATTCACGTTAATATCGGCGCCGATGATGAAACAGAAATGCTTAAAGATTTTGGCGAAGTTTCCAAGCAATGCCAGGCCTGGGGTATGCCGCTTCTGGCCATGATGTACACTCGCGGAAAGAAGATAAAAACGGAAAGCGATGTCGCTGTTGTTAAACATGCCGCCCGGGTTGCAGCGGAGCTTGGCGCTGATCTGGTCAAGGTCAGTTACACGGGTGATGTTGACAGCTTCCGTTCTGTTGTCGATGGCTGCGGTGTTCCCGTTTTGATAGCAGGTGGAGAAAAGGCTAAAAACGATGTCGATGTTTTGAAAAATATCAAAAATGCCATACTTGCCGGCGGTGGAGGAGTTTCTATTGGCCGGAATGTTTTTCAGCATGAATATCCATCCCGGATGATCAAGGCCATCAAGGCTATTATCCATGAGGATGCCAGCGTGAAAGCCGCAACGGCGATTCTGGAAGGAAAGGCTAAGTAATGAAAAAGGTCTGGCTCGATTGCCGTAACTGGAAGAAGAATCTCGTGACGACAGCCATTGAAAACGGTGTCGATGCCGTTTTGGTGAATAGCGAGGACATTGAAAAAGTAAAAGCACTGGGACTGATCAGCGTAATCGCCGACGACCAGAAAAGCGATTTGCGATTGGGAAAAGATGTCCTGGAAATCACCATCAAAAATAAAAAAGATGAAGAGAGGATAGCTTCTTTGACTAGCCAGACGGCCATCGTGGATAGTCAGGACTGGACTATTATTCCGCTGGAAAACATCATTGCCCAGGGCGCAAAAGTCGTTTTTCCTGTCACGTCCATGGAGGATGCAAAAGTTGCCTTAACCATCCTCGAAAAAGGCGTATGGGGAGTTCTCGTTCGCACGGACAATCCGGCGGTGGTCAAAGAAATTGTGGCCTTTGCCAAGGGCATTGGTTCGCAGCTTGATCTACAGGAGTTTATCATCAAGGATGTGCAAAAAGTTTCTATGGGCGACAGGGT
Organism: Smithella sp. SCADC; assembly: GCA_000747625.2. Lineage (GTDB taxonomy): Bacteria > Desulfobacterota > Syntrophia > Syntrophales > Smithellaceae > Smithella. The sequence continues at coordinate 25,075 of JQDQ01000168.1, read as the reverse complement.
TTGTATCGATACCATCACGGATATGAAATTGGGCGAAGGAATGCTGATCGGAAATTACAGCAACGCTTTTTTTCTGGTGCATTCGGAAAGCGTTGAAAATCCATATGTGGAGCCCAGACCATTTCGGGTCAATGCCGGCGCTGTCCATGCTTACGTCATGATGCCCGGCGGCAAAACAAAATACCTCGACGAACTCAAAACGGGAGATGAAATCCTGATCGTCAATCAAAAAGGAGAAAGTATTGTTTCCACCGTAGGCAGGCTCAAAATAGAAAAAAGACCCATGCTCAATATTGTGGCGAAAGCAGGCGACAAAGAAGTTTCTATTATTCTTCAAAACGCGGAAACAATCAGGTTGACGCAACCTTCCGGTGAACCGGTATCGGTTGTGAAGTTAGCCAGGGGGGATAAAGTTTTAGGTTATACCGAAGAAGGCGGAAGGCATTTCGGTTTCAAAATCAAAGAATCCATCAACGAGAAATAATATTTGCCTTACGTATTTCTAAATGATAAAATGCTTTTATAATATTGTAAAAATGTTTGCAATATTTCATTCAAACGGAATATTTTTAAATTTGTTCATAATTTTAATATTCTTGAATTAATCCTGTAAATCTAACTTTTTATTCAGGCACAATTTTTTGCATGAGATTGTCATAGTAAATACCGCTAGTGCTTGATTTCAATATTAACCGTGTCATTTCGAAGGAACGAAGTGACTGAGAAATCTTTATAATCATTGAATAAGATTTCTCCCTTCGGTCGAAATGACATATCGGTAACTTTTGCAAGTATGCACTAGCAATATAAATTAGCTTTGTAGTTTTAAAATAATGGCTGTTCTGGTCGGGAGATACAGCCTCAAAATGTTTTGCACTGTTTCGTCAGGGCACAACGGCATTGTAAAATGAACCTGATCGAATATCAGTCGCGCGTGTCCTCCGTATATTGCGTCATCAGTATTTAATATCATTTTGTATTTTCCTGGCGGCATGTGTAGTTGATAGTCGGGATATGATGCCGTAGGATGAAAGTTGAAGATAAAGATTAGTTTGCCCCGCCTGAAAACTATGACTTTATCGTTGATATGCTCATGAAAAAGGGTTGGCCATGGATCTTCAAGAAAGGCAAAACGCTTGGCAAGCGTAATCATATCCCTGTCAAAACGTTCAAGGAACTGGTATTTCAAACTCGAATCATCTGTCAGATGCCATTGCCTTCTCGCGTAGTGAAATGACCAGTTATTGCCCTGCCTCGGGAAATCAATCCATTCGGGATGGCCGAATTCATTACCCATGAAATTCTGATAGCCGTGTCCGGCAGTCGCCAGTGTGATCAGGCGTATCAGTTTGTGAAGAGCCATGGCCCGGTCAATGATCAGGTTGGTGTTATGGGCGATCATATGATTATACATGGCTGCGTCGGCCATCCAAAACATCAGCGTTTTGTCTCCGACAAGAGCCTGGTCGTGGGATTCGGCATAACTGATGGTTTTCTCATCGTGACGCCTGTTGTTGAGTTCATACCAGAGATGGTCCAGCGGCCAATCTTCATCCCTGCAATCTTTAACAAGTTTAATCCAATAATCCGGGATACCCATGGCAAGACGGTAATCAAACCCGATTCCCCCTCTATTTTTGGGCGAGGCAAGGGATGGCGTGCCGCTGATGTCTTCTGCAATGGTTATGGCATCCGGTCTGATGTCATGAATGACAGTATTGGCCAGTGCCAAGTAGGCGAGCGCATCCTCATCGACGTTTGAATTAAAATAATCGTTATAAGAGGTAAAGGCTTTTTCCAGACCGTGATCCAGGTAGAGCATGCTAGTGATACCGTCAAACCTAAAGCCATCAAAGTGGTATTCATCCAGCCAGAAACGGCAGTTCGACAGCAAAAAATGAAGGACCTGATGTTTTTCGTAATCAAAGCATCGCGAATCCCATGCGTGATGAAAACCGCGGAAGCCGTTGTGGAAATATTGATAAAGCGTTCCGTCAAAACGGCTGAGCCCCTCGACTTCGTTACTGACAGCGTGGGAGTGGATGATGTCCATAATTACTGTCAGTCCGGCGCTGTGGGCGGTATCGATCAGTTTTTTCAAATCATCCGGAGTGCCGAACCGCGAAGAAGCAGCAAAGAAGCTGGACACCTGATAGCCGAATGAAGCGTAGTAAGGGTGTTCCTGGATTCCCATCAGTTGAATCGTGTTATATCCCAATCGGACGATGCGGGGAATGATGAATTCGGTAAATTCACGATATGTTCCTATCTTCCCTTCTTCCTGAGCCATACCGACATGAGCTTCATAAATCAGCGGAGGAATGGCCTGTCCAGGTGTTTTATATTGCCACTTGTAAGCCGGATGATTCCATACCTGGGCGTTAAAAATCAGTGTTTCGGGATCCTGAACAACTCTTTTGGCGTAAGCGGGAATGCGGTCTCCCTCGCCACCGGGCCATTGCACCATGAGACGGTATAAGTCACCGTGAGACAGGAAATTTTCGGGAAAATGAATTTCCCAAATTCCGTCATGAGTTATACGCTCAAGAGCGAAATCATTTTGGGTTTCCCAACCCGTCATCTCGCCGACAAAAAATATTTTTGTGGCATTAGGTGCCCATTCTCTAAAAATCCATTCGTGATCATGTTTGTGTAGCCCAAAATATTGATGGCCTGAGGCAAAATCAGACAGACTTTTTCTATTCTTACCAATTAGCTTTTTCTCAAGTCCGGTAATGTGGTTCAGTCTGCGCTCAATGATTTCACTATAGGGACGTAGACAAGGATCGCTGTCCAATATAATTTGCAAACGGTCGTTTAGAGTATATATGGTTCGATCAGTTGGTTTTTTTTCCGGTTGTTTATCCCTCATATTTTCGTAATATCCTATTTTGAATTATGCACTTATTTTAACTATCCTGCAAAAAACTTTTATGGATTGATAAATGGACGATTCAGCATTTTTTCAAAAAGATCGGTATAAATTTTTGCTGTTACCGAATGGTTAAAAGATGCCAAACTTTCTTTCATGATGCGGGATATCTGTTTTTCTTTTTCAGATGGCGGCAGCATATAAAATTGCACAGCCTGATCTATTGCCCACATCAGTCCCTGCGAGTCATAAGTTTCAAACAGGATTCCGTTTCCGGAATTGTTTTCAGTGTTCAGTTTTTGAATCGTGTCGTGAATGCCGCCCGTGTCCCGGGCAACCGGCAGGGAACCATAAATCGTGGCAATCATCTGGGACAAGCCACAAGGTTCGAAGGCTGATGGCATGAGAATAAAATCCGATGCGGCGTAGGCCAGTCGTGACAGATTTTCTTCAAAATCACATACGGCAACTCTTCCGGATAAATTGAACTGCCAGACAATCTGACTGATGTATTGCTGAAATTCACCATCGGCCACAAAGACCATTTGCATGGAAATATTCCAGTATTTGGAAATGACATCATAAAGAATGTGCGCCATAAGCGGACTGCCTTTTTGGATTCTGTCCAGACGGGATGGCCAGAAAAAAAGAGGTGCCTGTTCGTTTTCAATAAGACCGAGGCTTTTTTGAAGATGTTGTTTGTTTCTGGCTTTGCCCCTGGTGAAATTTTTAGCATGATACCGGAACGGCAGAGAGGAGTCGTTTTCCGGATTAAAAGAAGGGTCGGGACTATTCAATATGCCTGCAGCGCAGTTAGCCTCCCATTTGTAAGTCAATTCCCGTTTCAAAGGTTCTTCAACAAACGGATGTTTTCCCTCTACAATTTCAAGAAGGAAAGTGGGGCTAACCGTGTTAACAAAATGCGCTGCAAAAACACCACTAACCAGAAAATCCACGGGATTAGTTTTCCGCGTTTCTTCATAACAGCCGGGTGGCCTCATAAAAAACAAATGTTTCCAGAACATGGCGGCATCAATCCCCTGGTCTTCAATTTCAGCAAGAGTTTTCTTAACCGTAAAAATATTATGGATGGTAAATAAGCAGGGGATACCTAGTTCCCGGGCTTTGGCCGGAAGTAATCCCGTCATCCAGTCATTGCAATGGATCAAATCCGGTTTGACGACGGGAATAATGTTGTTGATGACTTCTCTTTGAAATGCCAATGAAATTTTTATGTTTTCCCAGTTGTAGCTGGAATAAACGGAATTCATGTAAAAAAATGCCCTGTCTTCGGCCAGATGAATACGTTCCTTAGAGACTTCTCTTTTTATTTTTTTTAATTCATTTTTGAATAATCTTTCTGATTCCTGATTATATATGTTTCGATAATCGGGTAGCGCAACGTGAACATCACCTCCCTGCGCAAATAGTGCGTTGATCAGGGCTGCAGAGACGTCAGCAAGACCTCCTGCTTTGGCGGTTAGATGATTGACGTTTTTTCCCATTCCTTCCGGGAGATAGGTCACTTCCGGAGTTACAATGAGCACCCGTGGTTTTGTTCTGCGGCGAAACATATCGGGTCAGCGTTCCCTCGTTTTTTTCAAAGATGACTTCACAAAAATATCGTATCGCGATCAATCACAAATCATAAATGAATTGATTCACCGAAACGAAAATCAATGCAACGAGATACAGATATTTACCTTGATTAAAGGCTATGTTTATGCCCAGGTAATTAATCCCGGGGCGTATTTAATAAAGGAATCCGCTTTGGGAGTTACGCGTGCCGTAAATCCGAAACGACCGGCAATTGTACAGGGCAACGAACATTCATACCGATAGATACCGTTGCCCAAATTTTCCACAACTTTCATTTGTTGAGTTTTCCCATCAGCAAGGCTTTCCACAGTTTTCATGTGTCCGTAAAATAATTCCACATCAACCTCGTCCGGCGTAAGTTCACCCAAATGCACATTTGTTGAAATGTTTAGAAATTCGCCAACTTTCAATGCCCCACTGTCTTTTCTGACAGGCAGTTCTATAGATAGGGCAGACCATTTTTCACGAAGTCGCTCATATAAATTCTTCAATCGGATGGCTTGCGCAGCCTTGTCCCGCGTCAGGTCGTCATACTGTGAAATAGCGGGCATGTAAAAGAAATGGTTGTAATTGGTGACCATTTTTTGTGCGCTGAATTGCTCCAGTGCCAGCCGAATTGAAGCCTTCATCATGGCCAGCCAGCGTAAGGGGAGTCCTCCGTTTTCCCTGTTATAAAAACAAGGAATTACATCATTTTCCAATACGTTATACAGGGCATGACTTTCCACGGCATCCTGATATTGATGATCAGTAAATTCTTCTCCGGTACCGATAGCCCATCCTGTTTCCGGAGAATAGCCTTCACACCACCAGCCGTCCAGAATACTGAGATTGAGAACTCCGTTGGCTGCTGCCTTCATTCCTGAAGTGCCGCAAGCCTCCAGGGGACGTCTCGGTGTGTTCAACCATACGTCGGTTCCCTGAATCAGATGCCGTGCAATGTCAATGTCATAATTTTCGAGAAAGAGAATTTTATGATGGTATTCAGGATGTCTGGAAAGATGAACAATTTGCTGGATAATTTTTTTCCCTTCGTTATCCATTGGATGAGCTTTTCCGGCAAAAATAAATTGAACAGGATGTTGTTCATTTTTTAGAATAGTTTCAAACCGATCCATGTCATTGAATAATAGATTTGCACGTTTATAGGTGGTAAATCGCCGCGCAAAGCCAATGGTCAATACATTATCATCCAGCACGGATTCCGCTTCCTTCATAATGTATTGGGGGGCATTTCTCCGCGCATATTGTTTGACCATCCATTTTCTGCAGAAACGGACTAACCGGGTTCTGCTCATTTCATGTGAACGCCATAATTCTTCATCATAAATATTATCGATGCGTTTGGCCATATCAGTGTTTGATGTTTTCATAGGCCAGTCCCGACCGAAATATCGCTCAAAAAGAGTGGAAATTTCGATAGATATCCAGGAAGGGATGTGCACGCCGTTGGTAATGTAATTGATAGGAATTTCTTCTTCCGGTATTCCGGGCCACACAAATGACCACATGCGTTTGGCGACGGAGCCGTGGAGACGACTGACACCGTTACGGTTCTGCGTCAAATGCAATCCAAGAACAAACATAGAAAAGGGGCTTTTATTGATGTCATGGTCTGTCTGACCCCATTTTAAAAGATTGTCGGCGGAAAGTCCCAGATCTTTTTCAAAAGGAACAAGATAAGGCTTAACCTGATCAAGAGGGAATTCGTCGTGTGCGGCCAGCACCGGCGTATGGGTGGTCAGCACAGTGGTTCGCGCATTGATCCCCATGGCCGTTTTCAAATCCACATTATGTCGGGATCGGATCTGCGCCAGTCTTTCAATATTACAAAAAGAACAATGTCCCTCATTGATATGACAAACAATCGGATTAATGCCCATCGCATTTAAAGCACGCATCCCGCCGATGCCCAAAACGGCTTCCTGGGCCAGGCGCACTTTTCCATCGGCAGAATACAAACTTGAATTAATATCACGAATCTTTGGAGGATTTTCTTTAATGTTTGTATCCAGGAGGTATAGCGGAATTCTGCCCACCATGATTTCCCAGATCATGATCTGAATTGCTCCGTCCGGACCGGCAATTGTAATGTGCAAATCATTGCCGGATGTATCTTTAACGCTTTCGATAGGGAGTTTATACAGGTCTGTTTCCGGATATCCTTCCTGTTGCCATCCGTCATGATTCAAAAATTGATGGAAATAACCGTTACGATATAACAGGCCGACTCCAACCATGGGGATACCAAGATCAGAAGAGGCCTTCAGATGATCTCCTGCAAGGATTCCCAATCCGCCGGCGAATAACGGAAGACATTCATGAAGGCCGAACTCCATGGAGAAATAAGCTATGACATCATTTCCTCTGCCTGGCCGTTGGACTTTATCAAATGGTTCAGCAACCTGTTTGATAAAATGTTCACGAACTTCTTCCATGTAACTCAGAAAGCTGGAATCAGTCGACAATTCATCGAACTTTTTTTGCTCAATCAGAGTTGAGAAAACGATAGGATTGTGTCCCGATTCGTCCCACAATTTCGGATTAATGCGCCGAAAAAGTTCGATAGCATCAAGGTTCCAGCACCACCATAAATTATTTGCCAGCACTTCCAGAAACTTCAATGGCTCCGGTATGTAGGGAAAGACTTGAAACGTTTGCAGGTAACTCATTTGTTCTATCCTTAATAAAATAATTTAAACAACGATAACGGAGTTTTCGCAATTGCCATATTCACTTCTTGCATATTTATCGGCTGCCCAGTCATTTTCCCAAATTTTTTCATCAATCAGATACCGGAACTGGTATTCCTTTTTGGTTTCGAGATCCAGCTCCAGAGTGAATTCGCCGCTTTTTAGCTTCTTCATGGGATTGTCTTTGATACTCCAATTGTTGAAATCACCTACAATAGAGATTGATTTGGCGTTCATGGAAGCTTCTTTGGGGACCCTAAAGGTTACTTTGCACAGCTTGCTGTTTTTTATGTATTTCTTTTTCATACTCATATCGTCCTCCTTGAATATCGGTGTAAATGAGAGAGATCCTCCAATTTACAAAAAAGTTTAATTATCAAAGTCATTTATGTCAAGAGAAATATCTATAGATAGACGACAGATAAAATTTTGGTGAATTTTAAGGAAATTGTATTGAAAAAAAGAGTTTAGCCAATCTGTAGATTACTGTTGTTCAATAATTTCCATACACGCAACCATTCGCTCAGTCCCCACGCCTGGGCGTCGCATCCCCTCTGGTGATGTGGATAGTCGCCGTCAAGAATTTCAGGAAAATGACCGATGCAACCATCGCGGATAATTTCCAGGCTGCCCATGAGCAAAGATCGGGCAGTAGCCATGCCGTTTTTACCATAAATTTTTGCATAAGCTTCACAATAGGATGGATACAACCATGTCCAGGCCGTTCCGTTATGATAGGCTGGTTTCCTGCCGGTATCCTCATCGCCGCCATAGCGGCCCCTATACGGATAATGGGGATCTCCGATAACGTTTCCGTTGTAAATAATTTCAAGAGAATAGTTTATCGGCGCGTCTGCCAGACTTCTGATTGCTCCCGGTACCAGAAGAGACTGGCAGGCATCCAGAATGTCTCTGCCGGTTGTCATGTCCGACACTGCCCCCATGGTAATAGCCAGCAACTGATTTGGCCGGAGGGAGTCGTCGGGGAGGCCTTTTTTTGCCGGATCATCGGGTGGTGCATGTAGACAATCGGCCATGTAACCATTCTTTAAAAGGAACAATTCCATGATAGATTGCTCAACAGTCTTTGCCAATACGTCCCAGTTGTGCCCGTTTTTATCGATATGCGACAAAAAAAGAAGCGCCGCGTGCCATAAGGCCTGAATCTCTATGCAATATCCCTGGCGGGGCGTGCACGCGGGATAATTGGTGTCCATCCAGGTAAAATGCGCCGGACTGTAAATCAGTCCTGATGTTTGATCCATTCGTATATGATTGGAGGTTCCTTCGATATAGGAGTGGCCTATGGAAAGCAGGATATCCATCATGGTTCTGTTTCCGCATTTTTCGGAAAGAAACGCCGGTGAAATTCCCTTTTTTATTAAATCGGCACAGACGATAACAAACCATAACGGAGCATCGGATGTATCGCGGTTACCCGCGTTATTGCCGCGTATCATATTAGGTAATGTGCCATGATCTTCAAATCCCCCGAATAATTTCAGTATCTGCGAAGTTTCATCAATCATGCCCGCCTGGATAAGGCCCCTTGAGAAAATGAGCGAATCTCTTCCCCAGTCCAGAAACCAGGGATAGCCGGCGATAACGGATTTCAAATTGTCGCGTTTGACAATAAATGCATTAAGGGCACCTTGCAACATCTGTTCGGGAGATGCCGATTTATTCTCTTTTCCCGCGTGGTTTTTGGATAATTGACATGATGAAACAGGAAGATTTTCATTGACAAAAGCAGTCAAACAGATTGTTTCCCTGCCTTTCATGAATACAGAAAAATAACCGGGGCTGAAAAGATCTGAATCGGGATCCAGACCACGTTCTTTTTCCGCAGGGCGGTGAACCATATAATACCATTCCGGTTGAGAGACAAATACTCCCTTTGAAATATGAAGCTTCAATTTTCTGTCCGGCGAAGGTGTAAAAATAAATGCGTCATGTTCGATGGTGATAGCGGCAGGCCAGGCATTTTCCGGTCCCTTGTATGCCTTGGTATTTTCATGAAAATTTCTGTTTTCTATGTCAGGTCGTAAAATCAACTGGACGGATTCTTTGTCGTCGAGTTTTCCCTTGATCGATTTTGCAGACAAACGATGAAACTCAAGCAGAACGGTATTCTCCCCCTGAATCATTTTTACCGCGATCAGAAGGTCAATTCGCTCGCCCTGTCCGGTTGGAATTTCGTATTTCCAGAATCCCTGGTTGCCTTCAGTCCTAAAATGATCAAGATTGTCAAAACAAATTTCCTGGGAATACCCCTGATAGACAATCCATGCCCGGCAGCGCGTAAACATAATTTGTCTGTCTTCCGGGGAAAGCGGATTGAGATTGGCTGCCAAAAGCGCGTCATATTTACTGTTCAGTTTCCCCCACTTTATGTTCGCTCTGCACATGCCACCGATGCCGTTTGTGGATAAAAATATATGATTGCCCTGCATGAGATCGTTACGTTTGATCATGGCAGGTGATTCCGGACATGGCGTTTCGGTTAAGAAAAGTAGAGAGGAATCTTCATGACGGGTTCTTTGTCCTTCATATACAGTGACTCGTAATGTAAGATGCGTTGCTGTCGAAATATCTTTACAGGGCGTAAACAGGAGGAAATGAGTTCCGTCATTTTGGGGCAGGCTTTCCTCGCTGACGATTACCCGTTCATTTTCTTCATATCCGTCAATGATGGTGGCGCGAAAGGGATTGTCCGCCTTCACCAGCAGAAAATGTCCGGGTGGCAGAATGACTTCGCGTTTGAGGTCACGGGGCCATTGCCAGAAAATAACCCTGTGTTCCTGGTTATCCGGATTAAAAGAACGACAAAATTCCACAGGATTATCACTTAACTGTTTTGTTGCCGTAATTAAGTCGAAGTCAGATATATCTTGTGTTCCGTGATAGAAGCAGAACACTTCCATCGCTTTCACCTTGAACTTCCGGAACAATAAACGTTCAGGGAGAAAAGAAAGGCTTTCCGGTTGCTTGAGCAAATCTAAATCTTTTTCGTCTACTGTCAGACACAACACCTCGCCGGGAGAAAGTTTGCATGTATGATAATCCGGGCCGGTTATTACCTCTATCTTTCTTTCGGTCAAGAGATCAATCCATGGGCCGATAGCCATGTCTGCCTGAAATACCCAAATTGCTTCTGCCGTTTTTTTATCGTCCAGGTTAGCAACGATGACCAGTTTTTTCCCGGACGGAACGTGTCGTCGCAGCAATACAATAACGTTGCCTTCGCCATTTTGAATAAGTTTTAAATCAACTTTTTCAAAAAAAACCGGATGGGAGCGGAGCAATATATTCAGCCTGCGAATATGATCTACCTGATTTTCCGCACTTCCCCAGTTTAGCGGATGGGCTTCATGAACGCTTATCTTTTTGTCAGCAAACCATTCTACTCCGTTGGCAAATCCGAATGCTCCCTGATGTGAGCACAGCGCGCACAGGGCGGTGCGCATCCTGGCATAGATCCTGGAGCGGGAGGCCAGTCTGTTGTTGTCGTGGGTTTCCGCGTAATGCACCGCAATTCCGTCTGTATTTGATATGTCGATAGCTTCAGGCAGATAATTTTCGATTTGTATCCGATCGTAATTCTGAAAAAGTTCTGAATATGCCCAATTAAAATCGGCATGATTGAGCAAATCCCGGGTTACCGATATTCTGCCTCCCAGTCCTTCCAGTAGAAAAATTGTTTCCGGAAACTGTTCCCTGACCATAGCGATAATATAGGTCCATGCAGGCAATGGAATCATGTATCCGGCGTCGCATCGAAATCCGTCTACCCCGCGACGGCACCATGTCAGAAATACATGAGCAATATATTTCCAAAGGTCCTGCTGAGAATAATCAAGACTGGTCAAATCCTGCCAGACAACGCCCCACGCGCCGGGCCTGCGGATATCGCCGGTATGGTCGCGTAGCAACCAGTGAGGATGGGTTTCGTGAAGGCTGGCAGCCCAACCGGTATGATTAACGGCGATGTCGATCATCAGTTTGCCTTTGCGGGCATGAATGGCATCCAGCAGTTCGCCAAATTGCTCGAGGGGGGTGGCTTTAATATCAAACTCAGCGAGCGCCGGATCGATTCCTGTGAAATGCAAAGCCGCGTAAGGGCTTCCAAACCTTCCCATGCGGCCGTAAGTTGTCGGTGTCGGAGAAATGGGAAGAAGGTGCACAAATCGACAACCAAGTTTGCCGACAATGAAATCCAGTTCGGCAATCAAATCGCGAAAAGTGCCTGATCGGGGAATAACGGTATATTCTTTTTTATCAAGGTGCAAGATGCACAATTTGTCTGAATCATCTGGAGAATGTTGTCCATTTTTGTTTTTCCCAAATTGCCTTACAAAAGCGTTGTAAATGATATTAGCGCAACACGAATCTGCCGGTTCCACATTGATGGTGATGTTATCGCCTTCCGGCCAGAGAGGTTTTGTTTTGCCGGCGGACATGAAAAAGCATTTTGCTTCGAAATGTCCCACCTCACTCAAAGGCAGCATTACCGAAAAATGATGAGAATCAACCTGTCGCATGGGGATATCGAACCATTCAGTTCCCTGCAATGGCAAATTCCTGTCCAGCGAATCGATAACGGCTTTTCTGGCTATGGAGGCATGGCCTATATTGGTGCGCACCCAGGCTTTACCTTGCGATTCTTTATCCAATGAAAGCGTAAAGGTTACAGTATCTCCGCGAAACATAATCTTTCGGGAGCCGGGTTCAGGATGCTGATGAATTTTATTTTTGGTGCTCATCGCTTTGACCGTTTAAAGATTACTCTTTGATAATTTATAGTGTCAATCTTCCTTTTTGTAATACTCATTCCATTTCTTATCGATCTCTTTTTGAATATCGGTTATTTGTGCATCCGTAAGAACTTTAAAACGCGACTGCGTGCGGAAGTATTCACGCACCGGTATCAGCTTGTGTTTTTCCACCAGCTTTTCTGATGCGGCAGTCAATTTGAACTCGCCGTTGATTATTTCATAGAGATCATAATATCCGGTTTCCACGGCCAGCCGTCCGATTTTTATTCCATAGCGAGGGTCATATCCCCAGCCCGGCGGGCAGGGAATATGGATGTGAATGTATTTGGTGCCCGGCAGATCAACGCATTTTCTTATCTTGTCGAAAAGATCCAGCGGGTAGGCGGCAGAGCAGGTGGCAACATAGCTTAACTTATGCGCCGCCATGATTGCCGGCACATCTTTTTTCTGCTGCAGCTTTCCCTTGAACGGCGTATTGGCGGTGATGGCGCCGATCGGGGTCGTGCCTGAGCGTTGAACACCGGTGTTCATATACCCTTCATTATCGTAGCAAAGATAGATGAATTTATCGCCACGTTCTGCCGCGCCCGATAAAGCCTGCAAACCGATGTCGCTCGTTCCGCCGTCTCCTGCCCATGCGGCCACTTTAATCTTATCCCTGCCCTGTACCTTCAGTGTGGCCAGAATTCCTGTGGCGGCGGCGGCTGTGGAGGCAAAGGTTACATTCAGGCAGGGAAGCTTTGTCGAGGCAATCGGAAAGAGTCCCTGAAGCACCGTAAGACAACTCGGCGGCACAACAAGGATCGTATCCTTACCCAGAGCCTTGAGGCCTATCCGGTAGGCGATGGCCAGGGCGCATCCGGTACATGCTCTTGTTCCCGGATGGACAAATTCTTCTGCCGGTAAACTTAAAATTGTAGTCTTCGCCTGCATTGATTCTCCTAGAAATCGAGCCCTATCCAAACGGGTTCCTGCGCAACCCTGCCTTTTGTCGCTGCCCGGAGATTATGTGTCAAATCTCCTGTCAAAATATTGCGGCCGCCTATTCCCGCGATAAAATTTTGTACAACAGGCAGAGCGCCGGTACCGGCAAGATTTTCATAAAGCGCCGATTTTAAATCCGAAACCAGAGCTCCTTCATAACCGTAACTTAATGCCTTTTCAAAAACGATCACGCCTTTTTTCCCTTTCAGGGCATTGGCCAGTGCAACATCCGGGAATGGCCGGTAAAAACGAACGCCCATCACGCCGATTTTGATGCCTTCTTTTCTCAAGGCATCCACGCAAACACGCAACTGGTAAGTCAGAGAGCCTAGTCCGACCGCAACATATTCGGCATCATCACAAAGATAAGGTTCTATATAAGGGTCGCCGCCCCGGCCAAATATACCGGCAAATCTTTTTTCCGCTTCCGCGGCCACGGTAAGCGCCTTTCGCATCTCTTCATGAAGCAGATATCTGATCTCCATATAGCCGTGAGCGAGCTCACCCCTGACATCAAGCCTGACGTCAGGAAGCGTTACCGTATTGAGATTGGCAGGCTCATCGGGATTCAGAGCGTAATCCGGTTTAAACGGCGGCAGAAAGGCATCGACCTTTTCCTGATCCGGCACATCAAAGGGCATGTAGGTATGCGATAAAATATAGCCGTCATAGCAGACCATGATCGGGATGCTTACCTTCTCCGCGAGCCAATAGGCTTTGATGACCGAATCAATTATCTGTTGATGGTCAGCGCAGTATATCTGTATCCAGCCGGTATCGCGTTGTGAAATCGAATCCTGCTGGTCATTCCAGACGTTCCAGGGAGCGCCTACCGCGCGATTGACGACGCACATCACAATGGGAAGTCTGGCGCCTGCCGCCCACTGAACCTGTTCGTGCATATAGAGCAGCCCGTTGGCGCTGGTGGCGGTAAAGGATCTTCCTCCGGCTGATGATGCGGCGATGCACACGGCCAGAGCGGAATGCTCGCTCTCGACCGGAATGTATTCGGCTTTCATTTTACCGGATTCCACATACTCGGAGAGTTTTTCTGTCAGAGGAGTCTGAGGAGTAATGGGATAGGCGGCAATAACATTGGCACGGCATAGCATAACGCCCAAAGCTGCGGCAACATTTCCGTTTTCTATAATATGCATGGCGCCTAATCCTTTTCCTCTTTGGAGAATGCCGCTTCGTCCACCATCGTGATGGCTTTGGTCGGGCATTCTTCAGCGCAGATACCGCATCCCTTGCAGTATTCCAGATCGATTTCCGGCGGTATCGTCCGGGAGATGACAACATCCGGACAGAGCAACCAGCAGATGAAACAGGCCTCGGCTTTCCTCTTGCAGGGAATGCAGAGGCTTGTATTTATTACCGGCCGCTCCACCCTCCACGAACCGGTCCTTCCGCCGTCACCCGGCCCCGGCTCGCTGTGGGAAGTTTTTCTTCTGTAGTTTCTCGTGCCCATTTTCAACCTCCCGTCACAGTTTTTTCAAAGGCTATTTTGGCGGCTAATGAGTTCTTTTGGGGATTTCTTGTCCTGAATTCCTCTTCAATGCCTTTAGTCAGAGTATCAAAATTCAGGAGATTTGTGGCTTTCGCAAAGGAACCGATGATCCCCGTATTGATTATGCCATGAGGAAGGCCTGCCTCTACCGATATAGCCGTTATGTCTGCGGTTGCCAGCCTGTAATTTTTGAAATTGTATGTTTCAAAAGCTTTTGGTGTGTTCAAAACGATGATTCCACCGGGTTTGAGTCCGCAGGTTACATCCCCTTCGGAAAGCAGCAGATGGTCAAGAACAACAATAATATCAGGTTCTTCTATGGGTGATAAATCGTAAATTTTTTCTTTGGATATTTTCAGAGATGTCGTAACCGGCGCTCCACGGCGCTCCGTGCCGAAAGTCGGGGCCATAACAACCCCTGAATAACCGGAAATAAAGGCAACTCCGGCAACAATCTTTGCCGCCGTTATGGCGCCCTGGCCGCCGCGGCCATGCCAGCGTATTTCAACAAATTCCTTATTCATGAATGTACTGCTTTTTCCATATTCATTTTAATGTCCTCCGCTGGCGGAGGTGTCCCGATGCAATCGGGACGGAGGTGGATAAAATTCATGTAATGCGTAACTGGCCAAAATTAGATATGTTTTAAAAGAATCCACCCCCTGCCCCCGCCAGCGGGGGACATTACTTATTGCACACAATCCATATTTGCAATTATGACACAGTCTCATACGCCCAGCTTCGAATCGGGATTTACCCCGACGGGCACTTCGCGGGAATGACAGCTTTATTAACTCTCCATAGCACAAAATCAGCGCGGAGAAAAGTTGTGTTTACCTGCAAGCAACGATTCTATTTTTTCCATCAATACGAAAAGAGTTCGTTTATCCAGCGCCGAAACAGCGACAGCATCCAGACGACGACAGAGATTTTGAAGCATTTCTTTGTCGGCAACGCGGTCGGATTTGTTGAGCACCCGGATGGTTGGCTTGCCGTTAATTTCCAGATCTTCCAGAATTTTTTCCACGGCGGCGATTTGTTCTTCAAACTGACTGCTGCTCGCATCAATAACATGCAGGAGAATGTCGGCATCGAGCAGTTCGTCCAGTGTAGCCCGGAAAGCGGTGAATAATTCCCCCGGCAGACTGCGGATAAAGCCGACCGTGTCGGTGATAATCGCTTCCGTGTCCTGAGGAAAACGCAGGCGGGCGCTTTTTGTGTCCAGCGTGGCGAAGAGTTTATCTTCAACTAAAACCGAGCTTTGGGTCAGGGTGTTGAGCAGCGTGGATTTGCCCGCGTTGGTATAACCGACGATGGAAATAATGGGCAGTCCTGTTTTTTCTCTTCTGCTGGAGCGTTGCCGCCGTGATTTTGTTATCGCTTTTAAATCCTTTTCCAGGCGGTGAATACGCTCGCGGATGCGGCGGCGGTCAATTTCCAGTTTTGTTTCGCCGGGACCAATGCCACCGATGCCGCCGGCCAGACGGGAAAGGGAAGTATCCACATGAGTCAGGCGCGGCAGGCGGTATCTGAGCTGGGCCAGTTCCACCTGAATTTTTCCTTCGCGGCTGTGCGCGCGTCTGGCGAAAATATCCAGAATGACCTGTGTGCGGTCGATAATTTTCAATCCGGTAAAATTGCTGATGGAACGGGCCTGTGCCGGCGTCAGCTCGTGGTCGAAAATGAGCATATTGGCGCCGATCTGCGAAGCCCGCAGATCGATGGCGGATAGCTTTCCCCGTCCGACCATGAATTTAGGATCGGGTTGAGGACGATACTGCACGATGGAATCAAAAACTTCGACGCCGCAGGTGCGCGCCAGTTGGGCCAGTTCCGCAAGCGATGTTTCAGCTCCGGCGAGCGGATTCTTCTCCACACGCAGAAGAATGGCTTTTTCCGCCGCGTCAATTTTCCGTGATTTCTGTTTCCTTGCAAACTCATCCTCCAGCGCCTGTATGAAGGAAAGAAAATTTATCTGCATCCGGTGCGGTTCTTCAGGCTTCATTATCAGCCAGTAGTTCCCCTCTGGATTTTCTGCGATGAGATGCGCCCGGTGCATCACGCCGGGAGAGCCGTCTTCCTTGACTTCCAGCGCCCCGATGAGATCAAGCCGCAGATGGGACAGGTCTGTTAAATCCTCGCCGGAAAGTTCCTCGCCGTTTAAATGCGTGTGAATCAGCCGCAATCCTTTAAAGCGCAGAGAGGAAGAACGGAATCCGTCCAGATTGGGAATTAAAATACTTTTATGATCGCCGACGATAACGGAACTGATTTCGCCCTTGCGGCTGATGAGCAGGCCGATTTGCCGGTTGATTTCACGGGAAATAGAAGATAATTGCCGGGCCAGATCGTTGGTGATGATATTTTCCGGCGGGATACCTTTATGGCCGAGGCGTTCAATCTGTTTTATTTGCGCGGCGCGTAAACCTGTTGTATTTCCGAAAATCTTGTTGATAGCCGTTTTCCTTTTATGTCCCCCGCCGGCGGGGGATCAAGGGGGTGGATTTTTCAATTAAGCTTTAATATTCATTCGAACTACAGTCCAACATTTCTTTGTCCACCTCCGTCCCTTCGGGACACCTCCGCCAGCGGAGGACATATTAAGATGTTTAGCACATTTTATGGAGATTAGTCAAAAAACATTAAAGCACTCGGAGAACATGATTAATGACGTAATTTAAAATTCATATCGAGATAATCGGCGAACAGGTGTTCTTCATTTCACTGACTCAATTCACATCTGCTACCAATTCAAATCATAGCTTACATTCCTGCCTCTGCCGGGATTCTGTTTAAGTATTCCAAGTTTCATAAGGTGCTCTATCTCCCTAAAGGCTGTAGCTCTGCTGACTTTGGCCAGAGAAACATATTTTTTGGTTGTAAGTCCACCTGTAAAACCGCCCTTTCCTGCATCGAGCAACCGGTTTATGACTTTACGCTGCCGCTCCGTTAGTGAAAAGTTCGAATGTGATTTCCAGAATGAGGCCTTATTAAGGACTGTCGCCAACATTTCTTCAGAACTCTTGATGGCCCTGCAGAAACAGCCAAGAAACCAATTGAGCCATTCCGTAATGTCGCCATCATGCTTCTGGCAGTATTCAAGAACATTATAATAGGCATTCCGCTCTGCCATAATTTGAGAAGAAAGACTATAATACCTTATCGATTGCCGGTCATCCTGTGACAGGGCCATATCGGTCAAGGCTCTGGCGATACGGCCGTTGCCATCCTCGAATGGATGGATGGTCACAAACCAGAATTGAGCAATGGCCGCCCGCAACAATCCTTCCAAATTGCCCCGGCTCACCTTCCACCATTCAAGAAACCAGCCTATTTCCACGGGTATGCGCTCAGAGGGAGGCGCTTCAAAATGAATATTTTCATGACCGACGGGACCCGACACGACGCGCATGGGCTTATCCCCCCGCCATTTACCTACTCTGATTTTGTGGATACCGGAATAGCCCGTCGGAAAAAGTGCCGCCTGCCAGCCGAAAAGACGTTTCTGTGTAAGAGGTTCATCATGATTTTTTGTGGCATCAAGGAGAATAGAGACGAGTCCGTCAATATAATGGTCTACTCTCAGTCCCGCCGAAAGGAGCCCGAGCTTTCTTGCAACCGACGATCTAACGGTCTGAGCATTGAGGCTCTCGCCTTCGATTAAGGCGGTTTTTAAGGTCTCCCCAGTTAATATTTCAAGCTGGGCCTGGTTTTCGTGGAGAAATCCAAGATCGGTCACTTTACTCAAGAGTTTTCCCTGCAGCAACCGGCATTCACCAAGCGCAAAAAGAATGTCTTCATTCTTCCATCTGAAATGAGTCCAATCAGGACGTTTCCATAAATACTGAGTCATTTGTCACCGTTTATTGCTTCATATTATGAAGCGATTATATTCTTTTTTCGCTTCATGTCAAGTCAATCTTGGTTACCGAAATACTGTGTATAGTGCGTCCGGAGTTCGCCGCAGAATGAAGGGAAGAGGATGCCTAGGAGGCTGTCCGAGAATAGCTAAGTCAAATTTATTACCACAATATATAGTGTGTTATTATGTTAACAAATACAATATAATGTGGTCGAGAAATCATTTTTTGAGTTCTCAGACAGCCTCCTAGTACCTACTTGCATAAGTTCGTGATTTGTCATTTTGACCGCAGGGAGAAATCTATTTAGTGATCTCGCAGATTTCTAAGTCACTCCGTTCCTTCGAGATGACATCGTTTCTCTGCAAGTAGGTACTAGGGTCAGGTCATGCAATATTAGTTTTCGTTGTTACGAGGAGCGTTATGAGGCTTGGGTGAAAGATTCTATTCCCAAAGGCAAATGGGAACTGAGACGCAAATCGCTGCAGCGAGTTCAATTAACGGACAGCAATCGGTTCATTGACAAAATAGAAACAAAAATCAACCGTCGTATCGAATCTCGAGGGCAAGGACGGCTGAGAAAGAAGATAAAATAGATAAAATCTGTCCCTTTTCCCCTGCCGTAAACCGTTTTCTTCCTAAAGTTTCTTTACCAACTTGCTCGCAGGTCCCAGCGCCTTGACCTTGGCCGTAACGCCTTTGATGACCTGGGCAAAACGATCGCCTTCAGAAGCAGACACCCAGGTAAACATGGTTCTGTCGCCTTCTATGCCGATGTAATTCAGAAAACTTTTCAGCATCGCAAACTTGCGGCGCGCAACCAGATTTCCCGATATATAGTGGCATTCACCCGGATGACAACCGGAAACCAGAACGCCATCGGCGCCTTCCTGAAGGGCCTTGACAATATAAAAAGGATTTATTCTTCCCGTGCAGGGAACGCGGATAACACGCACATTCGGCGGATACTGAATTCTGCTGATGCCCGCCAGATCGGCGCCCGCGTAAGTACACCAGTTGCAGACGATGGCAGCGATTTTCGGTTCCCACTCTTTGCTTGCTATATTTTCAGCCATATATTCTCCTTCCATTGGATAATAATCATTGATTCGCGGCAGCTATATATGATATGAAAGAATATGTCAAATAACTAAAAGGAATATATATGGATGTATTATTCATTTTATTTTCAAGTCAATTCGCGTTTTTCCTGGGCAAGATATACAAAAACAATAATTTGATTGACTTATGATGAAGCATGGATATGTTACGAGCAAAGGTGAATAACAATATTCACTCAAAGAGGAGGAAATTTAATGCTCACCGTTACAGAAAAGGCGTCAGAAGTAATTAAAGACTTCATTAGGGAAAAGAAAACCGATTCCGCTGTGCGGATTACATTGTCTATGGGCTGCGCCGGTCCCGCTTTGGGAATGGCTCTGGATGATCCGGGCAGCGATGATGAAGTGTTTGAAGAAAAAGGAATAAAATTTGTTATTGATAAGGACATATTGAATCAAGCAAAACCGATCAGTGTTGATTTTTTGGATACGCCACACGGGTCCGGATTTAAATTAACGTCCAGCCTCGCTCCTGCAACAGGCGGCAATTGCGGATCATGTTGCAGTTGCTAGATTCTCCGGGGAAGGTATTTTCCTTCCCTTTTAAAAGAATTGCAAAAAAAGAGCCGCCATTCGCTAAGAAAGGTGCCTCTTAAATTTTTACTATTCTTTGACCAGCAAAACATTTACCGCTTTGACCACAACTTTAACCTTATCGCCTTTCTTAATGCCCAGTTCTTTCAGCGAGTTCGTTGTCATGACCGATTCCATAAAATCGCCGCCCGCGGTTTTTACTTTAACCTCGCACATGACCGCGCCTTTCTTAATGCTTTCCACTTTCCCGACAATTTGATTTCTTGCACCGTACTTCATGACATCCTCCTTTGTATGATTTTATTAGAGGTTTAAAATATAACATCAGGTACGTGACCTTTAATTTTTTGTTATTTTAACATTATTATCAAAAAAAACATAAATAAATATTAGGAATAATTCGTATATCTTTAAGATATAATCACTATCCCCTATCCAACGAACGCGATACCATTTATCTTATTATTATCATTGATAAAAAATTAAACGCTGATGTCTTTTTTGTATTTATGCTTTATATAACATATTGACTTTTATATGACTTTCGGTCACGGTATCCCGCAATTGATATAGATAAAAAAAGGGAAAGGCAATGTCAGCTTTATTTAAAAACTATCGCACATGATCTATCGTTAAGGAACCTGTAAGGTTCCGAACGGATAGTCCTGCCGCTTCTTTCCTCCCGCAGACCAACTAGCTTCCAGCATGTTCTGCCGCGGAAAGGCGGCAATGAACAGGAAGGAGGCCGTGTTTGGTTGTCAAAATCCAAACCCGCATTCTTCATAATTTTCTGAACACGCAACTTGCGCCGGTCGTGATCGCCGGCAGCAATAGCTAAGTTTAGCTGTAACAGCATCTTTTCAAGTTTTGGGAAGATGCGCTCTTAAATGGAGATTTTTAAATTTCGGGAAAGGAGAAGAAGTTCATGAACATCAGCAGAAGAGGTTTTTTGAAGGTGTCCGGGGCTGTCGGAGGCGGGGTTGCCCTGTCGTCTCTGGGGTTCAATCTCAGTCCGACTCGGGCTTATGCGGACGAATTGAACAAGATGAACCGCGTCAAGATCGCCAAACAGACAACGACGATTTGTTGTTACTGTTCCTGCGGCTGCGGGCTCGTTTGTAGCACGGACAAGGCAACCAACAAGATCATCAACATTGAAGGCGACGCCGACCATCCGATCAACGAGGGAGCGCTTTGCGCCAAGGGGTCCGGTTTCTTTCAGATGACGGAGGCCAACGAACACCGCCTGCGCAAGGTTCTCTATCGCAGGCCCGGCGGTGACAAATGGGAGGAAAAGGACTGGGAGTGGGCACTGCCCCGGATGGCCAGACTGATCAAGGACACCCGCGACAAGAATTTCATCAAGACAAATGCCAAGGGCGAACTGGTCAACCGCTGCGAAGCGATCGGCCATTATGGCAGTTCCAATGTGGACAACGAGGAGTGCTGGCTGATAACCGCTATGTCGCGCGCTCTGGGCATCGTCTATATGGATCACCAGGCCCGGGTTTGCCATAGCCCATCCGTCGGAGCTTTGGCCGAGTCTTTCGGACGCGGTTCCATGACAAACCATTATATTGACATGAAAAATGCTGATGTCATCCTCATCATGGGGAGCAACATGGCGGAGAATCACCCCATGGGCTTCAGGTGGGTCACGAAGGCCCAGGAAAAAGGAGCCAAGGTGATTCATGTCGATCCGCGCTTTACCCGGACATCCGCCCGCTGTGATTTCCATGTGCCGCTTCGTTCCGGCACGGACATCCCTTTCCTGGGCGGTATGATCAACTACATTATTGAGAAGAAAAAATATTTTAAGGAATATGTCCTCAATTACACCCACGCTTCATTTATCGTGAGCAAGGACTATTATTTTAAAGACGGTCTTTTCTCCGGTTACGATGCCGGTAAGCGTAAGTACAACAAGGATACATGGGCCTTTGATAAAGATGCCAACGGCATTCCTCAGCGGGATATGACACTTCAACATCCCCGCTGTGTGTTCCAGTTAATGAGAACGCACTATTCCCGCTACACGCTCGATAAGGTTTCCAGCATTACCGGCGTGTCCAAGGAAAATCTCCTCAAGGTTTACGAGATATATAGCTCCACCGGCGTTCCGGACAAGGCAGGTACGGAGTGCTACGCCCTGGGCTGGACGCAGCATACCGTTGGCGTAGAGAACATCCGCGCCATGACACTCGTCCAGATGCTGTTGGGCAATGTGGGTATCGCGGGCGGCGGCATCAACGCCATGCGCGGCGAACCCAATGTTCAGGGTTCGACCGATCAGGCGATTTTGTATCACATCCTGCCCGGTTATATGAAACAGCCGTCAGCTTCGCTCGATACGCTGGAAAAATATTTAACAAAATATACGCCTGTATCCAAAGATCCCCAGTCAGCAAACTACTACCAGAATTATCCGAAGTTCTTTAACAGCCTCATGAAAGCATTCTTCGGTGACAAAGCCACCAAGGAAAACGAATTCGGCTATAATTGGCTGCCCAAGATAGACGACGGGAAACACTATTCCACGATGCATATGTTCGACCAGATGTACAAGGGCAAGATCAAGGGATTCTTCTGCATTGGCGCGGATAACGCCGTAAGTTCGCCCAATACCGGCAAGGTGCGCAAGGGACTCGAAAAACTCGACTGGCTCATCGGCGAAAACATTTTCGACAATGAAACCTACCAGTTCTGGAGAGGTCCCGGTGTCGATACCAAGAATATCAAAACGGAAGTGTTTCTGCTGCCCGCCTCCGCCTCCATGGAAAAGGAAGGCAGCATTTCCAACTCCGGCCGCATGGTGCAGTGGAAGCAGAAGGCCTGTGACGGACCGGACCAGTGCATTCCCGTGGGCGAAATTACGATCAAAATCATGGATGCCGTTAAAAAGCTGTATGCCAAGGAAGGCGGCGTTCATACGGAACCCATCCTGAATCTTTACTGGGACTATCTGGATAAGCAGGGACACTTTGATGCTTTGGAAGTGGCCAAACAGATGAACGGCCGCTTCCTGAAAGATACGGTTATCGAAGACAAGGCAAAAGGCACGAAGATCTTATACAAAAAAGGTCAGTGCGTGCCGGGTTTCGGCAACCTTCAGGACGACGGTTCAACTTGTTCCGGCAACTGGGTCCATTGCGGTCAATTCGGCGCGGATGGTGAAAACAAGATGGCCAAGCGCGGTAAGGATGATCCGACAGGTCTTGGTCTTTATCCCAACTGGTCTTATGTATGGCCGGTTAACCGCCGCATCCTTTACAACCGTTGCTCCGTTGATCTAAACGGCAAGCCCTACAATCCCAAACGCAATATTCTGGAATGGAAGGGCGATAAATGGGTGGGCGATGTGCCCGATGGCCCCTGGCCGCCAATGGCGGATAAAGCCAAAGGCAAGTATCCCTTCATCATGCAAAGAGACGGTCTGGGCGCTTTCTTCGGCCAAAATATGGCTGATGGTCCCTTCCCGGAACATTATGAACCGCTGGAAGGACCGCTCGCTAAAAATCCAATGTCCGGCCAGCTCATCAATCCGGCTATTGAGATTTTCAACAGTGACATGGACAAGATAGCCAGGGCGAGCGAAAAATTCCCGTATGTCTGCACAACGTATTCCTGTACGGAGCACTGGTGCTCCGGCGCGTTAACCCGTTGGCAGGCGTGGCTCCTGGAAGCGCAGCCGGAACAATATATAGAAATCGGCGGCCAACTGGCTGAGAAATTAGGAATTAAAAACGGTGAACACGTTAAGGTCAGTTCGGTTCGCGGGGCAGTCACATCCTGTGTGGCCATGGTGACCCAGCGTCTCAAACCGTTTACGATTGAAGGAAAAACCGTGCATCAGGTCGGCATGCCCTTCAATTACGGCTGGCTCTTTCCCAAGGACACCAAGGATGACAGCACGAACTTTTTAACCCCAAGCGTTGGTGACGCGAATACCTTCTGTCCCGAGTACAAGGCGTTCATGGTCAACGTAACCAAGTTATAGGAGAATAAACTATGGGAAACGAACTTGTAAAATTGATTGATACAACCCTGTGCACCGCCTGCCGCGGTTGCCAGGTCGCCTGCAAGCAGTGGAATGAACTGCCCGGTTTGCCGACAAAACAAATAGGCACTTATCAGAATCCGCCCGACTTGCAGTGGAATACGTGGACGCTGATGCGCTTTCAGGAACATAGAGATGCAAACGGCAAATTCCAGTGGATCTTCCGCAAGGACGGCTGCATGCACTGTACCGACGCTTCCTGCGTAAAGGTCTGCCCCAGCGGCGCTCTTTATTATACAGACATCAAGACGGTGGGTGTTCATCGTGACAAATGCATCGGCTGCAAAGAGTGCATTTCGGCCTGTCCGTTTGATGTTCCACGCTATAACAAAGAGACGGAAAAGGTTTCCAAATGTGATTTGTGTTATTCCCGCATTCAGGAAAACCTTCCGCCGGCTTGTGTTAAATCCTGCATTACCGGCGCACTGACTATCGGCCCGAAAGACGAGATGATCAAGAAAGCTTACGCGAAGGTTGAAAAACTGGGCGGCGACGCCAACGTTTACGGAGATAAATTTGTCGGCGGCACGCATGTTATTTACGTTCTGCAGTTCAAGCCGGAAGTTTACGACGAACTGCCGACAGATCCGAAGGTGCCGCAGTCTATTGGTCTGTGGAAAAACTTGTTAAAGCCCCTGAGCCTGCTGGCCGCAGGCGGTGTGGTAGGCGGTTCGTTGTTACATTACTTCATCCACGGGCCGCACAGACCCCATCCGGAGCATTACGATCAAGACAATAAGAAGCAGGGAGGTGCATAAAATGAGTAAAAAAATGGTTAAAGTAACTTCAGCATATGAGAGATTTGTACACTGGATGCTAGCCATCTCCTGCCTGCTTTTATGTCTCACCGGATTGGGGATGATGTTCAAAGAACTGAACTTTTTAGGAGCCATCTTCGGCGGACTGAAAGGATTGGCAACTGTCCATGACATCATGGCTATCGTCTTCGCTATCTCTTTGGTATTGGCGATATTAATGTGGTGGAAAGAAGCGGGGCTGTTAAATTTTTCCGGAAATGGATAAAAGCAGCAGGCGGATATTTATGGCACCTGGATCATGTACCCGAGACG
>JQDQ01000167.1 GCA_000747625.2 Smithella sp. SCADC | reverse complement strand
AAGAGAAAGACTGAAGTGATTCGAGAGAACGTGAACACTCTGCGTAACGAAGTTGAGCGTATGCCTAAATAATAACTTTTAAAGGAGGTAATATACATGTTTGACATTAAATTGACAGTAATCAAGAGAGGATTCGGCTTACTCGTGCTGCTGATTTTTCTTGCGGCAGGATGTGGACCGACCCAGAAGGAAATGATGGCCAGGGATCATTTAGACCGTGCCCGCACGGTATATGCGCAGGTAGCGGCGGATCAAAATATGGCAACTTATGCCCAGGGTACTCTGATGGAAGCTGATAATGCCATCAAGGCGGGGGAGCAGGCCTCAGACTATAAAGAGGTGGACCACCAGGCCTATCTGGCGGAGAGAAAAACGCAAGTTGCCAAGACCGTTACAGAAGGAAAGATGGCAGAGAAAGGAAGAGACGCCAGCAGCAGGGAAAAGGATCAACTTGTTTTTCAAACAAAGAGGCAAGTCGATGCTAAATCTCGCGAGTTGCAAGAGTCAAAGATGCAAGTCGATGCTAAATCTCGCGAGTTGCAAGAGTCAAAGATGGAGCTTGCGGCTGGGGATGTTGTGTTGTCACAGGTGGAAAAGGAAAAAATGGATGCTGAAGTGCAAGCACGGAAAGCGGAAAAAGAAAAGGCTGAAAATGAGTTATATATCAGGGAGCTTTCCCGGCTAGCGGCCAGGCAAACCGACCGGGGCGTGACTGTGACGTTGGGAGATGTGTTATTCGCCACCGGCAGGTCCACTCTGTCGCTTCAGGCCGATGACAACATCGATAAACTCGTTGAGTTTATGAGAAAATATTCATCTGTCAACGTGCTGGTTGAGGGATATACGGACAGTGTCGGCAAGGAAGACATGAACCTTGCTCTTTCCCTGAAGCGGGCCGATGCGATAAAGGAAAGGCTTGTCGACAAGGAGATCAATCCGCAACGGATCACAACGAAGGGCTATGGTGAACAATACGCAACAGCTGATAATAATACAATAGACGGACGCAAGCAAAACAGAAGGGTTGAAATCCTTCTCCTTGGTGAGGGCGTGAATCCTGAAGACAGGTTCCGGAAGTAAATCTTTTTACGCGTAAGATAGAAATAAGAAGGGGCAGGCTTGTAACAAAGGACAAAATTACCTGACTCCACCACTTGATTTAGCATAGAATGGTTTGAATGTTTTTTGAAATCGGCAAAGTCAAGAAGGTTTGGGGAAAGTAGTGTTTATTAAACAACAGTAACAACAACAATAAGGAGAACTTACAAATGAAAACAATCGATAGACTGGTATAATGATGGTGGCTGCCGTCGCGCTGTTAGCGCTCAGCATGCCTGTCTATGCGTCAAAGTCGTGCTTCTTGCTCCGACACGAAAGTCAGTTTCTTTATTTGGGGCAGTAAATTTAAACGATGGAAGACTCGTGACGCGGTTTGAAAACCAGTTTGATGCAATGACGTTCAAAGCGTTTCTCATAGTGCTGCTTCGACACAGAAAAAAAGGGAAAAGAATCGTTGTGATACTTGATAATGCTCGATACCACCACGCCAAGATACTGCGGGATTTTCTTCACAAACACCGCAAGATATTGCGTCTTGAATTTCTTCCGGCATATAGTCCGGAACTCAATCCGATTGAGCGTGTCTGGAAATTGACTCGTAGAATCTGTACCCATAATGTTTATTTTCAAAAGATAGAACAAGTAACTGTTTCAGTAACAAAGCAGCATGATGTCTGGAAAAAACCGAACGAATCCTTGCGTCGATTATGCTGCATTACTTAGGACGCTATGTATAGCTGATCAAAGATTTGGTATTTAACTTTTTTATTTTTTGAATCTTCATCAAGCAATTTCTTATTTTACACTTAATGCACACATCTGAAATGGCGCCTGCTCTATCGTAGTTTACTCGTGGTTAGTTATTATTCAGGGGAGTTCCTCCGTATTGCAAAACAGGCAGGTGATAGTTCATTACAGTAAAAGCCGATCTATTTTTCAACATACCGCTTTATTGCCGCTGTATCATCTAAGATCATATCTCGCAGGGATGCTGCTTCCATCTCACTTAGTGGTTGCTTTTCCTGAAATAGCGTGTTGATCATGTGCCGGTACAGCGCCGCCTCAACAAGGCCGTCCATGCCCCTATTACGAAAAGCAGGGGCAAGCTCTTCATCAAACAGTTGCATATCCGCAGTCGAGTATTCAAATACCGAACGCCAACCGACCATGAAATTATTTTCCGACATCTCCACTTTGGACAAAAGCATCTTTTTGAATGTGACGCACATAATCAACAAAGCAGATAGATAGCACCTCATTACAGACAGGATATCCTCCTTGCGCAGTTTCTTATATGCGTTCCGATTCTTAAAGGCTTCGGCATTCCGTTTATGATCAAGCCCAAGCAAAGCGGCAACGACTTCATCGCTGGAAATAGCCGCAGACATTAAGATCCTCCGCTGATGATCATTTACGGATATTTTGGATGCCCGTCGGCAGAAAATAATTGTCTGTTTGCCAACCTTGCGGTAATAATTTCTGTCTGTCCGAGACAGAGCTCTTTCAATGAAAGTAATTATAGACATGACCAAATGGATTCCCCGTTGTGTCTTTTATCTCTGAGCCATTTAAATCCTACCCATCAATTGTTATATAAATACTGTAGAATATAACTGTCAAAATCACACACTGATTAAGAGCATTGCTTATGTTTTCATCTGGAATGCACACATCTTAAAATCCCCGGAAGTTGCCAAGCCTCCCGGGGGATTAATCTAACAGTTAACCCGCCCAGCACACACGCACACACAGTGGCAAGGCTCTGTTCTCTTAGAAGGTAAGAGTCAGCTTATTGATAAGCAGATAGTCATTATCGATACTGTTAGCACTATTTGTTCCTTTGAAATAATCACCGGTAAACAGGTAACCAAAGCCCAGCATATAAGAAAGGTTGTTGGTTAATTTGTAAGTCCCGGTTACGTCAATTTCATACCCGTAATCCTTGGAAACATAGCTGGCAGGTGTTTTATCCGCTCGAGCCATAGATACTGATGCGCAGATATCCAGCTTGTCAGTGGGTTTCACTCCACCTCTAATCTGGTAGAAAAACGCGTTTATCATGGCATTTCCAAATTTAGTTGTATCATTGCCATTGAGATTGCCGACCCAGTAAGAGCGGTCCTGATTCCACATGATTAAGGTCGGGCTCCATTCCGTTCCGCCGTCGGCAAGTTCATTCAGATCGGTGGTGTCCGTACCTTGACCTTGGGAGTAAGCGAAAGAACCGCCAACATAAACCGGGCCAAAAGTTGCCACTGCGTCAATCCAGCCGGCAATGCTGCTTAAATCTGTATCTGCTCCGACTGAATCCATTTCCACCCATTTGCCGAACCAATAATCAATTTCCGCTTGGATTTTAACGGGACCTAACGCCACTTTGACGTAAGGTTCTACAACATGTATTTTTGATTGAAAGCTTGAGGTCTCAATACTGCTTCTGGTGTTTGCATACCTCATATACGTATAAAACAAACCTGCTTCAATATTTTTGTCATTGAAAATGGTGGCCACAAAGTATTTATCAGCATCCGCGTCGGCCCGTGTTGCGAGGTTGTTATTTGCCGTATAGCTGTTTTCAGCAATTTTTATAAAGCCGCCGAGTACCGTAAATTTGTCGACTGGTACGATATACACTACCCTTGCTGCACCTCCATCATAAATGTTATCACCGAAAGGAGTTCCCCATATGGTATCGTTCGGCATGGAGCCAACTATGAATGTCCCGATCGGGCTGGCATATTGTATGTATACGTGATCGAAACCGATGTTTTCATTTTCTGACCGTGTTGCGGAAGATGAAGTATCTGGTGTACCGTCGTTTGTAGATCTTGCCGCACCCCATGCTCTTTCCATGACGTCAAAACGGGTGACCAGCGTCAGGCCCGGAGAAACAACGAAATCTGTCTGGACGCGCAGTCTCTGAAAATAAAAGGCTGTGCTGGTTCCAGCATCTTTCTGTAAGTTTGATTTATCCAGATACATCCCGGCTGCATAATATGAGCCGCTGACTTTTAGATCGACCGCGAAAGCCTGAACACTAAAGGCCATAACCAATCCCAGTGATAACAAAACCAACCAAAATCTCTTCATTTTTTTCCTCCTTGTTAGGAATTAATTTTGAACTTGAATAATCCGCCTTTAAAAAACGACCTATCTTAAAGGCAATTCCTACGCTTACACCTGGATCCGGTAATACTTTTGGAGCATAACCAGCCCAAGTTAAAATATTTAAGAAACGGTATCGGCCAAAATTATTTGTCCGATTTGCTAGTTGAAATGATCATAAAAAAAGGCGGTTTATGCCTGATTCGCATATAGACCGCCTCTGTTTTTCAGATAACGCTATTTGGGTTTGAACTTTGATGCTTTCCTTAGTCCTTACAATATCTCCCGTATCAAAAATACCATCGGTAATTATTATCGTCACCTCTCCAAAGAAAGGTTTGCCGGTAATCTCGCTTTTGACGATGTGCCCGGAGGCTTTCAGCTTTTTCAATTGCAAAACAAAGTTCTTCATCGCCTATTTCTCTCTCCGGGAACAAAAACCTTCTTTTCGCTAAAACCTTTTTTGTCCCAATATACGGGATCATGCGAAGGGATGATTTTAACGCCGCCCTGCATACTCTCCAGCTTAAACCAACCAAGCGAGATCAGAGATTGGGGAATATCCCAAGCAAGACCCGGACCGATCATCTTGTCCATATTCTCTATAGTGTACATTGCATCAGCGCAATAAATAAACGTGCCTTTGGAAGATTTTACAAAGAGGGACATATGCCCTGGCGTATGGCCTGGTGTCGGGAAGACAATGACAGTCTTATCGCCAAATACATCGTAAACTCCCGTAATTTCCTTTATGTTGAGTTCGTTTATACGGGCAAAATCACCAAGGATATAAGCTGTGCCGGCTTTTTTGGCAGCCAGAATCGGTCTTATAGTGTCCATTTCAGCTTTCTGGAAATAGAGAGGAACATCTGTGCCTGCGAAATTGTCAATGGCTCCGGCATGGTCGAGGTGACCGTGACTGAGAAAAACTGCCTTAAGGTCACTAGGCTTAAGCCCGAGTTTTTTAATTTGTATTTTAAATTCCTGGTCTGGTTTCATCACCGGCGTATAAGCCTCAACAATATTCTTGGTCCAATAGGGCATTGGGTCAACTGCTACTTGGGCGTTATTTCCGGTATCGAACGCAACCCAATCTTTTCCATGCTGAATAAGTATGAAGGGAATCGGAATATCCATTGGCGTCCCGATTCGTGTATCCTTCAGCATGTATTGTGTCTGAGTTTTCAAAATACCACCATTGAAAAAATGCGCCTTTACTTCAACAGCCTGCGCAAGTCCTGACGCAGCCAGTAAAAAAACTGAAACCACTAGAAAACACATCATCTTTCTAAGCATTTCTTTTCTCATTCTTTTCTC
The DNA here is from genome assembly GCA_000747625.2 of Smithella sp. SCADC. Classification (GTDB taxonomy): domain Bacteria; phylum Desulfobacterota; class Syntrophia; order Syntrophales; family Smithellaceae; genus Smithella. The sequence continues at coordinate 7,420 of JQDQ01000167.1, read as the reverse complement.
CCTTTCTTCAAAATAAATTTTTTAAAAATTAACACTTTGCCGCTTAGCTACAAACAAATTACAAACTTATAAACAATACTTGTTTTGTTAAAACATCTTTGCTTTCGAACAGATCCACCTCTATGTTTCAATACTTTAACCTCCTCTCTCCAGTAATTAAAGATTGCTTTGAAATCAGGGGGCAATCTTATACGCTCCGTTTATGGCCACTCTCAGATAATGCCGGCCTCACTTGCCTGTTTTGCCAAAGAATCCCGGAAATCAGGATGGGCAATGGCAATTAAAGCACGGGCTCGATCACGGATACATTTACCTCTGAGGTCCGCCGCTCCGTATTCGGTAACAATGAAATGAATATCGTTTCTTGAAGTCGTAACCGCAGAACCCTCATCAAGTTCTAAAACAATGCGTGACACTTTTTCGCCGGATGCTGTAGAAGGCAAGGCAATAATGGATTTTCCTTCTTCCGAGCGGCTTGCCCCGCGGACAAAGTCCACCTGACCGCCAACGCCGCTGAACTGATTGCGACCGATCATCTCGGCATTAACCTGCCCCATCATATCGATCTGCAGAGCGGAGTTGATGGAAATCATCTTTTCGTGCTGACCGATGATAAAGGGATCATTTGTATAGTCGACAGGCCGCATCAGGACATCGGGGTTATTGTCGACAAAATCATAGAGCTTGCGTGTGCCCATGAGAAAAGTCGCAACAAATTTACCTGTATTGATCGTTTTCTTCCTATTGGTGACAACACCTGACTCCGCCAGTGCCACAACTCCGTCGGAAAACATCTCACTGTGAATACCCAGATCCTTCTTATCCTTCAAGAACAGCAGCACGGCATCGGGAATGGCACCAATCCCGAGTTGAAGCGTTGATCCGTCCTCAATGAGTTTTGCCACATACTCACCGATTGCCTTCTCCTTATCGCCGATGGTAGGTGGCTTGAGTTCGATAATCGGCTCATCTTTTTCTACAATGTAGTCAATCTCGTCCAGGTGAATCTTCTCACCCATAGTCCTGGGCATGAACCGGTTCATCTGGGCAATGGTTACACGACCGCAACGAGCGGCAGCCAGTGTGTAGTCCACGGAAACTCCGAGACTGCAGAAGCCTTTGGCATCAGGAAGTGAAACCTGCATTAGCGTCACATCCACAGGAAGTATTCCCCAAGTGAAGAGGCGGGGAATCTCAGAAAAAAAACAGGGAGTATGAAGGGCACGTCTTGCGGAAACAGCCTTGCGGGTAGCAGCCCCTACAAACAGGGAGTTATGCCGGAAACTTTTTTCCATACCGGGCTGGGCATACTTCGCCGGACCCATGGCCACCATATGAACAATTTCCACATTCCGAAGTTCCGCAGCACGTGCAACAAGGGCATCAACCAATGCTGGGGGCTCGCCACATGCGTGGCCCAACACAACTCGTTCGTTGCTGCCCACTTTCTTCAGTGCATCTTCAGCACCCATGATCTTTTTGCTATATTTATTTTGCCAGCCGCTCATGGCTTATTTCACCTCTCTAATTAATTTGTCCTTTTATATCTACATACCGGCAAACTATTTTTTGTCGATCATGGCAATTTTTTTAGCCAACTTTTTCTTCTGCTCCAGATTGCCCTGGCGAGCTATCATGATGCGTTGGGCTTGTGGTGAGCCTGCTCCATGCATTGATTCGGTCCGGTAGCCGACCGCCGCTGTGCCCAGTGTGAGATTTTCCACCAAACGCAAGATCCGGGCGCGATCCTCCGTACTGCAGATGTCGGTGTTGCCTTGCATATATTTTTCCAAAACTTTGCCGATTTCAGGATTCTTGAAATCCTTTTCCGATGCCATCGTAACCATCAAACCACCGGCAATATCTTCAGCCAATCGCGCTATCTCATAAGGAAAGCGGGTCACATTTTGTTTGCAGACATTAGCCAGTAAAAGATCGATCAGATATGTTCCCGATGCGGTTTTATGTCCCTGCGAAGAACAGGCAATGCCGCAGGAATATAGGGTTTCATTCAAATGTGTCATTTCGATGAGTTTGTCCTTGATGTGAGATGCTTTAGCTGCACCATTGTAATCTGCAGCCAAAGCCGCAGCTCCAATCAGGACATCACCCACACCGACTTTACAGCCGCCGTAACTCTGACGGTGGTAGCCAGCAAAACGCTCCACCAGCATGCCGCTGAATTCATATTCGCCGCACATCATAACGTTTTCCCAAGGAATGAAAACGTTATCAAAAACCATCAGGGCTTCGTGACCGCCGAATTGGGAATTACCGACATCAATCGTCCCGCCTTCCAGTTTTCGAGTATCGCAGGACTGACGTCCATAGATGTAATAGACACCCTTTTCATCAGCCGGGCAGACAAAAGATACAGCATAATCAGCATCTTCTTTAGTCATGGCTATCGTCGGCATCACCATGACCCAGTGAGAATTCACTGCGCCGGTTTGATGTGCTTTCGCACCGCGTATCACAATACCTTTGTCGTTCTTTTCTACAACATGGACAAACATATCGGGATCAGGCTGCTGATGAGGCGCCAACCCGCGATTGCCCTTAGGATCGGTCATAGCCCCGTCAACGGTCATATCCTCTGCCTGCATCATTTTCAGAAATTTGATGAACCGATCATGATATTTCGTTCCCAGTTTCCGATCCATTTCAAATGTGGTGCTATCCATGGCATTAACGGCATCCATTCCCACACACCGCTGAAAACACGAAGCCGTCTGCTGTCCACAAAGACGCTGCATTTTAACCTTTTTGACCAAATCGTCGGTGCTTTGGTGCAGGTGACCAAAACGGTTGATCTTTTCACCTGTCAGATGCGATTTAACGGTCATCAGATCTTCATACTCCGGCATCTGAGCTAAGGCATAGGTCATTTTTACTGAATTCATTGACGGGCGAATAATGGGGTGATCCACCGGATTTTTTACCAGTTCCCCCAACAGGTAAATCTTGAAATTCATCTTGCGTAAACTTTCTTCATATTGTTCGGGTGTTTTTAGTGACATATGTTTATCCTCTTAAATTATTGATTTGGTAAATGTTTTTCGTCATCCGGTTCCGGTGCTATACAAGCGTTGAATACGGGATCTTTCACCTTGTCGTACTTATTCCATTTACGGAAGAAATCTTTTCCATAGACAAGACCGCAAAGAACTATGCCGACTGCAAAAGCATAAGCCGCACCACGGGAAATCAAAACAGCAGCTACACACCCGGCCACACCAAGATCATTGAACGTTCTTGCTTTTAAAATCCCAATGCGCACAGCGACGAAACCCTGTACCAGCATGGTCAATGATAGGGCAATCGGCAGAACTGGTTTAACAAGGGAAACAATGGGAGCTAAAAAATAGCCCGTAAAAGTTCCCCACCGGAAGGAAGCCACACCGCCGACCAGACTATCCATTGCCTCCGGACCATGCTTATACCGTTCACATTCCACAACCTGCATGGCTGCCCACATCGGTCCGCACATGGAAAGATCCGGTCCTATCATGGACATAGCCACATTTCTTATTCCGACAATCATGTTATTGCGATTAGCGTCAAAATGGACATCCTCATCTTCGTGACGAAATTCCCGCGCTTCGTCAACAAGGGCTTCGGCCTGGATTAATTCTCCGAAAAGTACAATGTAGGTTGCCCCTACCAAAGGCAAAGCACTTAAATATAAAGCTAACGGCGGCCAACCGATCCGATCAGAGAAAGGCGTCCATTGGGTCCATAACGTTGCAAACTGTGGAACGGTGAACCCCCATTCAATTTTAGGCCAAGGTAATTCGCCAAGCAGAGGCGCGATAATAATGGCTAAAATCATCGAAGGCAGGAGTCCCAGATCTGAAAAGTGTTTAAAAAAAGTATGCTTTGCACGTAATGTTTTAAAATGATTGGAAAACAGGATATAAAAAACAGACCCGAGTGCGATGGTGCACGTCCAGGGGTAGAGATCAAAACGTCCACCCTTATCAAAAACGAGCCGAACGGCGGCAACGCCAGCACCTAACAGAATGCCTGCCTTCAATGCGTCAGGGACGATGTCAACGAATTTCTTAGCCAGACCAACGACGCCAAAGAAAAAAGCAACCAGTCCCAGTTCAAGTTCAAAGGCAATCAGGGCATGCATGCGGGGCACGCCTTCTGGAAAAGTCTTCAACCACAACAGAAGCAGTGGAATGGCCGGCGTAATCCAACCGGGAACAACAGGGTCACCCAGGTGAGAATGCCATAAATAGAAAAAACCATTTAAAATAACAACCGTAATGGCAACTTCGAAGGGCATCCCGAGATATTCCTGTAAAATGGGAATAATTCCCAAGCAGACGGCACACATGATTAACCCCTGTAGGTAATCCGCTAATTCAAAACGATAATGAATAAAAGGTAAGCGTAACTGGAATGGTCCGAGAGAGATGTAGGGTTGTATTTGTCCATTTTGACGCTTGAACACGGGGCCGAGGACACTCATTATAAATTTCTCCTTTCTTCTGTAAGGTCTTTGAGCATGTTCTGTAACTTTTCTTTAGTTTGGTTGTGCTGGATCTCTCAACTTAAAGCTCTATTTGAAGGAACATTTTACGAATGTTCCTTCACTAATGCACCAACCATACCAAAGCATAAAGAGGAACACTGGCTACATGTAAAGTAACTAAAATTATAAAGATATTTTTTTGAAGAGAAAGAATTATGCCGGGGGGGCTAATTTTTATTTATGTTGCATTATTGCATAACAAGCATAGACATTCAGGTGTATACCATTGAAATAAATAATAATCGCATATTTGCACTAGTCGCATTTATGCGATTTTTTTTCTAAAAGATTGTATTTTACGGCTTTGCGAAATACGGTTGCCCGATCCACTCCCAGAATCTTTGCTGTCTCTTTCCATGAACCACATTTTTTGTAAGTTTCCGACAGAAGATAAGCTTCTGTTTCGATGACAGCATCTTTCAGTTTGGCAACGTTCCGGTAAAACGGCGCCTTAGTATTGATGAAACCGGGAAGATCACTCAGAGTGATTTCCTCTCCTTGTGAAATGACGATCATCCGTTCGATAACATTCTTTAATTCCCTGACATTACCCGGCCAAGAATAATTTTCCAGTTTATCTAATGCCTGAGGAGAGATGGACTTGTCGTAGCCGAAATGTCGGTTGAATTCATCCAAAAAATGTCTCACCAGCAGTGGGATATCTTCCTTACGTTCTCGGAGGGGTGCTATATTAATAGGCACTACCATGAGACGGTAATATAGATCCTCTCGGAATGTTCCTTCCGCGAGCATTTTGCTAAGGTTCCGGTTCGTTGCAGCAATTATCCGCACATTAATGGGGATGGATTTAGTCGCTCCCAGTTGCGTAATCTCTTTGTCCTGCATAACCCGTAGAAGCTTTACCTGTAGGGAGAGCGGCAATTCTGCCACTTCGTCGAGAAAAAGCGTACCCGTGTGAGCCATCTCGAAGAGACCAGGCTTCCCCTCTTTCTTGGCCCCCGTAAAGGCGCCCCCTTTGTACCCGAAGAGCTCAGACTCTAGGAGATGTTCCGGGATGGCAGCACAGTTGATGCTGATAAATGGGCTTTTACTGCCCTTGCCTCGTCTGTGGATCAGCTTGGCGATGAGTTCCTTGCCCGTTCCCGATTCTCCGGTAATGAGTGCTGTGGAATCCACAGCGGCTATTTTTATGGTAAGGTCGACGATTTGCGCCATCAGCACGCTCCGGTAGATTAGTTCCGAATCTCTGATTTGTCTGGATCGCAGGTGAGTCAATTCCGTCCTATATTTTAGCACCTGTTCTTTTTCTTGGGTAAGTTCATTCCGGAGATTGTCCAGTTCCGTGATGTCGCGGACATTGGTGACAATGCGGAAGAGTTTGCCGTTTTCATCGAATATGGGATTTCCCGTAACAAGAATTTGCTTTCCCCCTTTGACAACCTGGTTAATGGTAACACTTTTCAACTTCTCTATGACATTAAGTGTTACGGACTGATCGAAATAACCCTCCTTAACCAGATCCTGCATCGTACGACCGATGACCTCCTTGGCCGGAATCCCGGTGATCCGTTCGTAGGCCTCATTGATATCAAGCACTAGACCTTCGGCGTCCGTCACCCAGATGCCGTCGTATGAGGAATGAATGATTGCTCCTAACTCGCGGTTCAGACCTTTGACTACATCCAATTCATGGGATATATCTTCTAAACTGGAGATTTCCTGGAAAACACTTACCGCACCCATGACCTTGCCATCCTGTATGATGGGCGCATAGTTGACAACCAGAGATACATTTGGTCCTTCGAACTTCTGCCCTGCCAAGGGCTTTCCCAAATTCATGATATCTATTAGTCGCGAGTTGGGAATCAACTCCAGAATATTTCTGCCAATTGATTCGCGAATACCAATACCGAATATCTCTTTCGCCTTGAGGTTTAAAGCGATAATGGTGCCGCTCTCATTAATGGCAATAATCCCATTACCTACCGAGTCGATGATCGATGACGTCTGCTTATGGAATTCTTTAAACACGGCTTGCATCGCAACCACATAGTTATGTTGTGAGATAACACCGACAACATTGCCTACTTTGTCAAGGACAAGAGCTGGAAATACAGTCTCAGGAATCTCATCGATATTTTCATTCGCTGACAGACAGCTCATCCGGACGGATAAACATCCTTGAAGTTTGTCAGTTATGGACATGCCGCCTTGCAAAGCCGATAACAGATCCATCCCGGTTACGGCCCCGATAATACCTTTTTGTGGATCGGATACAGGAACAATATCGATATCTCTCGAATGCATAAGATCGATAGTTGTGCTGATTGTGTCGTTTACTGACAATGGCTCAATGGGAAGGGCGATGTTCGATACTTTCATATTTGAACCTCAAAGGTTGCAGGGAAGTAATAAAAGTGTCTTTTTGGTAAGAGAATTATATTGGAAGAAGTGTATAATGAAAATGTTTTGTATGTCAATGAAAATCAAAACAGGGAATTTTGACCGCAAGAGGGATATTCTCGGATTGACTGGTTATAAATTTTTGGCGACCGCCACGAAAAAATAGCAACAACAATATTGAAGGACTCGTCAAAAGTCACGCGGCGATTTTAACCCAAGTTCATGGTTTTTGTTTAAAAAGTGGGTCATTTGAGGGGTTTCTGAAAGTTCATATTCAATTATATTAGCATGTTAGGTGTCGTTGTTCTTTGAAAAGTCATTTGTAGTGCCAAAATATCATATTTTAGCCAAATATATCTTGACTTCCCGGCCCTGCTACAGTACAGGGAACGCCATGTATATACGGAAAGGTGACCCATACCGATCAAAGGAACCGGCAAGACTACCATACCTTCAAGCTGGTAGAGTCCGTCCGCACCGGACGAGGTCCCCGGCAGCGAGCGATACTCAATT
>JQDQ01000166.1 GCA_000747625.2 Smithella sp. SCADC | reverse complement strand
AAAGATTTCTCAGTCACTTCGTTCCTTCGAAATGACACGGTTAATATTGAAATCAAGCACCAGGAACAATAAATTTTTATAAAATGATCATATTCAAGAAGAACAAAAATTGTCAACATTAAAAAGATTTTAGTTGTTCTATTAATAATTTCCATAAAGAGTAAATTAAAATGACTACAGATCAAAGAATTACCTTTCTTTTCCGTGAACTATCTGGCTGACCGGTTGTTCGCCAAAATTATTGCGGGAGAAAATAACTTAAACGGCATAGTGGAGAATGTCTTTATCGGTTCGGTTTCCGCAAGCGCTGTTTGCAAAGAGCCTTTGTTTCAAACGAAAAATAAAATCGTCATCACCAGCGGCGACCGCAGCGATATGATCATCGCGGCGCTGGACAGTCAGTCAACAGCTATTGTTTTGACAAATAATATTTTGCCGCCATCCAATGCATACTTGCAAAAGTTACCGATATGTCATTTCGACCGAAGGGAGAAATCTTATTCAATGATTATAAAGATTTCTCAGTCACTTCGTTCCTTCGAAATGACACGGTTAATATTGCAAGTAAGCACTAATATTATTGCCAAGGCCGAAAAGATGGGCATTCCCTTACTTTTAGTTTCTCTGGATTCCTATCAGACGGCCAAACAAATAGATGATCTGGAAGCGCTGCCGACAAAAGATGACAAAGAAAAAATCGCTTTAATTGAGAAAATGATCAGCGATCATGTGGATATTAAGAAACTTCAATTGGCAAAATAATTTAACAACACCCCCATTCAAGCGTAAGGCATGAAACAGGAAAAAACAAAGCAAGAGAGTGTCCTGCCATCACAAAAACTACATCAAGTTGCCGATACAGCAGAAAGAGGATTTAAGACGAAAAGAAATTGCATCCGTAATTTCTTTTTTATTTTTGCCATCTTCATTGCAGGCATTATTGCTTATTCCAATTCGTTTGACTGTTCATTTCATTTTGACGACGCTAATTTTTTCGAAAAAATTGATATGATAGGTTCAGCAGGAATAAGCGACTGGCTTAAGCTTTTTCCCAGCCGCCCTATCGGCACCTTGACGTTTGCTCTTAACTATCATTTTCATGGTCTTGATGTCCGGGGATAACACCGGATTATGCCGATGGTTACTATAACAGGGGTACTGCTTACGGTAAACTACTCGGCCAGTTTCAGTTGGCTATTGATGACTTCAACAAGGCCATTGGTATGAAACAAGATTATGCCGATGCCTACAACAACCGGGCGACTGTTTATTTAAAGCAGGGCAACAACGAGACTGGCTGCGGCGATGCGCAAAAAGCGTGTGCATCAGGAAATTGTAAAACGCTAGTGCTTGATTTCAATATTAACCGTGTCATTTCGAAGGAACGAAGTGACTGAGAAATCTTTATAATCATTGAATAAGATTTCTCCCTTCGGTCGAAATGACATATCGGTAACTTTTGCAAGTATGCACTAGAAGAGGCAAAAGCCAGAGGAACTTGTTTTTGATTCAACATCATTTGTAATATTTTCTGACAACGGCGGTAATCACACCGGCAATGCGCAAATCGGCCCGCGGTATAATCGTCGGATATTTGGAATTGGCTGCCTCAAGGGTTACAATTTTCCCGTTTTTGCAGAAACACTTCATCGTCCAGTTGCCGTCCACTTCGGCCAGAACTATATCGCCGTTTTTCGGCTCTCTGTTGCTTTCTACAACAACCATATCTTTTTCTCTGATTCCCGCCTCAATCATAGAATCTCCAGTGACGGAAAGCAAAAAAGAGTTTTGAGGATTTCTGACCAGATATTCATCAAAAGACACAATGCCCCGCAATTCTTCCTCCGCAGAGGTGGGAATACCCGCGCAAACTTCTCCGGCAAGTTTTAACGCCCGCGGGTTGCGCGTCAAAGTTAAAAATCCTTTGGCATCTTTCTGCAAAATTCCGGCATCCAGTAATTTGGCCACCCAGAAATGAGCAACACTTTTAGATTTTACTCCAATTATATCTGCAATTTCCGAATATGAGGGCATTCTTCCGTTATCGAGGAAAAAAACGGTGATTTTTTTCTCCACATCTTGTAAAGTTCTCTTGACTTTCATGAAATACATGATATAGAACGATCGTTCTATTGTCAAGCTTTATTTAGCGGAGAAAATTGTGAACGAAAAGCTGATAACATTTCTGGCAACGGGATTTTACTCCGGACTTTCTCCGTTCGCCCCCGGAACCGCGGGAACCCTCGTTGGTGTTTTTATTTGCCTGCTTTGCCTGCCCATGCCCTGGATTTTGCGATTACTTTTCGTACTTGCATTGCTGGCGCTTTCTTTTTATGTCGCCGGGGAGGCGGAAAATATTTATCAGAAGAAAGACGATCAGCGAATTGTCATTGACGAAATTATTGGTCTTCAAATAACGATGCTGCCAGTGGCGATAAATATTCTGAATCTATGTGCCGCTTTTGTCCTTTTCAGAATTTTTGATATTTGGAAACCCTTTCCCGTCAGAAATTTGCAGGAATTACCAGGCGGATGGGGCGTCGTGGCTGATGATGTTGGCGCCGGAATTTACGCGGGCGCTGTTTTGTGGCTATTGGGATATTTGTTAAAAATTTGATAATTTATTAATCAGTATATGATAAATTCGGTGAATGAGACTGTATCGCAATCGTTGTTTGTCATTGCGAATTCCGATTTATCGGGATGTGGCAATCTAATATTATCAATAGATCATGAGATTGCTTTGCTCAATACATTCGCTCGCAAAGACATATGACACGAGCTTGAATGTCGGAGATATTTTCCAAAGATGGAATGTTTGATATGAAAATCGGTATTCTAACAATCGGTAATGAACTGATGAACGGACGCATAAGCGACACTAACGCTTCCTTCATTGCGCGCGAAGCCAATCAGCAGGGCTGGAGCGTGGAAGCAATCATGTCGGTGGGGGACGATTTCGCCGCCATCAAGAACCGACTGGATTATCTTCTTTCCATGACCGACGCCGTCATCTGCTCCGGCGGTCTGGGACCAACTTCCGACGACATAACCACCGAGGCTATTGCCAAAGCGCTCAATCTTCCTTTATATACTGATGAAAACGTTCTGAATTATATCAAAGCTATTTTCACCCAGTTCAATCTGCGCTGGGCGGATAACAACGCCAAGCAGGCCTTGTTTCCGCAGGGAGCCGAAATTCTGCCCAATGCCAGAGGCACCGCGCCGGGCTTTGCTCTGTCTGTTAACGGAAAATTAATTTTTGTTATTCCCGGCGTTCCCGCCGAAGCGAAATTAATGGTGGTGAACGGTGTCATTCCGGCTCTGCGCAAACATTTTCCGCAGGATGAAAAATATATAGTCAAACAAACCATCAGGACATTCGGGCTTTCCGAAGCCGCCGTGGATAACCAGGTGAAGGATATTGACTTCCAATCGTTGGGCGTGAGCATCGGCTTTTATCCGGTATTTCCCGAAAACCATATTGTCCTGATCGCGCAAAGCAAAAATCTGCAGGAAGCGCAAAAAAATCTGCAAAAAGCTCAAGATGAAGTATCGGCACACGTGCAGGATTATATTTTCGCTTATGGCGAACAAACGCTCGAAGAAGTGATTGCCGCTCTTTTAATTGAAAAGAAACTGACCATCGCAGTCGCGGAATCCTGCACGGGCGGACTGATTACCAGCCGTCTCACCGATGTCTCCGGCAGTTCCGATTACCTGGAGCGCGGACTGGTGACTTACAGCAACGCCGCCAAAATCAGCATGCTGGGCGTTCCCGCCGAAATCATTGAAAAACATGGCGCGGTAAGCGAAGAAACGGCGCGGCGGATGGCTGAAGGCGTGCGCAAACTTGCGGGCACGGATCTGGGACTTTCTTCCACCGGCATTGCCGGACCGACCGGTGGCAGCAAGGAAAAACCTGTCGGCACTGTTTATATCGCACTGGCCGATTCCCAAAAAACGATTTGCCGCCACTACGCATACCGCTGGGACCGCAAAAGGAATAAGGACATATTTTCCGAAACGGCATTATTTTTATTGAAAAACTATTTGCAGTAGTGCGTACCTCGCGTGACCTTCAGGTTATTAGGTGCGCTTATTCTTAAGTGTGGTGTTTTCGTAAAAGCTTTACTATATGTCATTTCGATGCGAAGCGAGAAATCTTAATGATTATTAAAGGAGGTAATTGCAAAAGTCCTCCGTTTGTCATTCCGAACGAAGTGAGGAATCTAAGACGTATTGATATTAAAAGATTTCTCCCTTTGGTCGAAATGACAGTTGATGCTTTTTTAACTTTTGCAATTACCTCAAAGTATAAAGATATCTCCCGTTGGTCGATATGACAAAGGAAAGTTTAGAGTATGACAGCCGATAACGAAAAAAATATCCGCGCCTTTTTGGCTATTGAGCCACCAGAAGATATTTTGCAAAAAATATCCAGCCTGCAGGAAAAATTAAGGCGCGAAATCAGCGGACGGATAAGCTGGACAAGACCGCAGGGGCAACACCTGACTTTAAAGTTTTTTGGCGATACTTCCCAGGAGGATGTCAATAATATTTGCGCTGCCGTGCAAAAGCGGACGGTTTCGGAAACGAAGTTTAATCTGAATATTGAAAAGCTGGGTGTTTTCCCCGATGCCCGCAGGCCAAGAGTACTGTGGTGTGGTGTAACAGGCGATGTGGAAAAACTCATCACTCTCCAGAAAAAACTCGATGCGGATTTCGCGGTGCTCGGCTTTCCCGCGGAAGACCGCTCTTTCAAAGCGCATCTGACACTGGCGCGTATCAAAGATTCCCGCGACATAACAGGGATGAGCGAAGCCCTGAAGAAATATGGCGCTTTTGCCGCCGAAGAATTTATCTGCCGGGAATTGATTTTGTTCCAGAGCAAACTCTCCCCGCAGGGCGCTGTTTACACAAAACTGGCGGAATTTACGTTGAGCGGATGATACATTAAATGTCATGCCGTCGGAGGACGGCATCCAGGAAACTAAAGGAATGCAAATAATAGAGGTAAGAAATTTATAATATGCGCCAGAAAAAAGAAATAATACTTAGCGGAGCATATGTTGCTCTTTTAAGTGACATCAAAAAAAGATTAATTTCCGCGCGTATCAAAACAGCACGTTCCGTCAATAAGGAGTTAATTCATCTCTATTGGGAAATCGGAAAATCAATAGCCGAAAAACAGGCCCAAAACAATTGGGGCGATGGAGTTGTAGAAAAACTTTCCGCTGACTTGCGTAAAGAATTTCATAACACCTTTGGTTTATCCGTGCAGAATCTCTGGTACATGAGAAAGATTTATCTTGAGTATAAAGACAAACCAATTCTCCAACAGCTTGTTGGAGAATTACCGTGGGGTCATAATATTCTTATTCTTTCCAACGTCAAAGATACAAAAGCCAGAGAATATTATTTGCGCGCATCTGCGGAAATGGGCTGGTCGAGGAATGTGCTCCTTAACCAGATCAAAGCTGATGCGTATCGATTAAGCTTGAAGAAAAAACAACACAATTTTGAAAAAGCATTGCCTGTTCATCTGGCCGAGCAGGCGGATGAATCGTTAAAAAGCGTTTATAATCTCGATTTCCTCGGAGTGACGAAACCTATTCTGGAACGAGACCTGGAAAAAAGGATTGTAGAAAAAATTAAACATTTCATACTAGAATTGGGTTCGGGTTTTTCTTTTATCGGCAATCAATACAGGCTTGAGCTGGATGGTAACGAATACTTTATTGATCTTTTATTCTTCAATCGTAAATTAAAATGTCTTGTGGCAATAGAACTGAAAGCAGGCGATTTCAAACCCGAATATGCGGGCAAGATGGATTTTTATTTGCATCTTTTAAATGATAAAATAAGGTTTAAGGACGAAAATCCGTCCATCGGAATTATTCTCTGCGCGCAAAAGAAAAATATAGTTGTGGAATATGCGCTAAGAAGCACGAGAAATCCGGTAGGCGTGGCTGAATATAAATTAACCAGAAAACTACCTGTCGGCCTGAAAAAGTATTTGCCGTCTGAAAAAGATTTGATCGCTCAGGTGAGCGAAGAAATGAAGGAGAAATAGATTAAGTTTTCGCCGCAGGGCGCTGAATACACAAAACTGGCGGAATTTGCTTTAGGTGGATGATATATTTAAAAATAATAATTGTCATTCCGAACGTATGTGAGGAATCTTAAAACGGTGTCATTTCCGTCGTGGATGCCCTTTAGGGTACGCAGGCGGGACTCCAGAATTTAGCAGGAGGTTAAGATGAAAAGAAAATTGTTTCTATCTCTTCTTATAGTTTTCTTCACAATAAAGAACAAGACATTAAGAGTTGTTATGTTTCAAATAAAGAATGTAATTCTGAAGGAGAGTGGAGCATATTCGTAAAACCTTATATGGAAGAGTAAATATCAGTAAAAAATAATACTGGATTCCCGCCTTCGCGGGAATGACAGAAGAAGGGTAGAAATGACGATTGTGGTTAGGAAAGACAAAAAATATTGAATAAGTAAAAAAATGAATTATATAAAAACAGAAATAAGGAGGTTATTGTATTATGGCAGATATGGACAGATCAAAAGCCGTTGATTTGGCGATTACGCAGATAGAAAGACAGTTTGGCAAGGGATCGATTATGAAACTGGGCGGCGCGGAAGCGGTTGCCGATGTTCCGGCCATTTCCACCGGATCGCTTAGCCTCGATATAGCACTGGGAACGTTCGGCGTTCCGCGCGGCCGTGTCATCGAAATATACGGGCCGGAATCCGGCGGCAAAACAACACTTGCTTTGCACATTGTCGCGGAAGCGCAAAAGAAAAACGGCATTGCGGCCTTTATCGATGCCGAACACGCGCTGGATGTCGGCTACGCGAAAAAAATATTTCCCAGCCGGACTCGGGCGAACAGGCGTTGGAAATTGCCGAAACACTGGTGCGCAGCGGCGCGCTTGATGTTCTGGTGATTGACTCGGTTGCCGCGTTGGTTCCCAAGGCCGAACTGGAAGGAGAAATGGGCGACGCGCAGATGGGCCTGCAGGCGCGTCTGATGTCGCAGGCGCTGCGTAAGCTCACCGGCAGCATCAGCAAATCAAAAACAACCGTAATTTTTATCAATCAATTACGTATGAAAATCGGCGTCTTCTTCGGCAATCCCGAAACAACCACCGGCGGCAACGCTTTGAAATTCTATTCATCCCAGCGGCTGGACATCCGCAAGATGACCTCCATCAAAAACGGCCAGGAAGTGATCGGATTTAGAACCAAAGTTAAAGTTGTAAAAAATAAAATGGCTCCTCCTTTTAGAGAAGCGGAATTCGATATAATCTTCGGCGAAGGAATTTCGCGCGAAGGCGATGTACTGGATCTGGCGGCGGATAACGGCATCATCGAAAAAAGCGGTTCCTGGTATTCTTACAAAGGCGACCGCATCGGTCAGGGACGGGATAATTCCAGGATATTCTTAAAAGAAAATCCCGATTTGATGGCGCAGGTGGAAACCGATGTCCGTGCCAAACTGGGTATAGTGCCAAAAGAACAGGAAGAATAATGTGAAAGTTTTGGATTTAGAGGCGGCAAAGCAAAAGGCGTTTCGTCTTTTGGCGTTGCGGCCGCATTCAGAAAAAGAGCTGGAAAAGAAACTGCGGGAAAAAGGATTTCCCGCAGTTGTCATTAAAGAAACACTGGAAAAACTCCACGATTTGAAGTATCTCAATGACGCGTCTTTTGCGAATCAGTGGGCGCGCAATCTTGTTGTAAATAAATTATGGGGAAATAAAAAGATATTCGCCAGCTTGCGGGGAAAAGGCCTTGCGACGGAATTGATAAATGTATCCATAGAGAAGGCGCGCGAGGAGTTGCCGGAAGAAGACGCGATGGAAATTTTAATCAAAAAGAAAGCGGCGAAAAAGAAGCTTGCCACTTTTGATGTCAAAGAAAAACAAAGAATTTTTCAGAGCCTGATGGGACGGGGTTTTCCGCCGGGCATGATTTTAAATAAACTGGGAAGGACAAAAAAGGAAGATATTGATGGCGAAGACCGGGAATGAAATAAGAGAAAGCTTTTTAAAATATTTCGAAAGCAAGGGGCATACAAAGGTGGCAAGTTCATCGCTGATTCCCAAGGATGACCCCACACTGCTTTTCACCAATGCGGGAATGGTGCAGTTTAAAAATGCTTTTCTGGGACTGGAAAACAGAGGCTACACCAGAGCGGCCTCCTGTCAGAAATGCGCGCGCGCCGGCGGCAAGCACAACGACCTCGAAAATGTGGGTGTCACCGCCCGTCATCACACCTTTTTTGAAATGCTCGGCAATTTTTCCTTTGGCGATTATTTCAAGGAAGAAGCCATCTCCTGGGCGTGGGAATATTTAATTGATGTCGTGAAGCTCCCCAAAGAAAAGATCTGGATCACAATTTATGAAGACGACAATGAGGCTTTTGATATCTGGAACAAGAAAATGCAGGTTCCTGAGAATCGCATTGTCCGCATGGGCGAGAAAAGCAATTTCTGGATGATGGGCGAAACAGGCCCCTGCGGCCCCTGCTCCGAAATCCTTTATGATCAGGGTGAAGGCACCGGCTGCGGCCGTCCCGAATGCGATGTCCATTGCGACTGCGACCGTCATCTGGAAATCTGGAATCTTGTGTTCACCCAATATGACCGCGATGAAAGTGGCAAGTTAAATCCGTTAGCCAAACCCAGCATCGATACCGGCATGGGGCTGGAGCGGCTAACTGCTGTTATTCAAGGTTTCAAAAGCAATTACGACACGGACCTGTTTACACCAATAATCCGTTTTATGGAGAAAATCTCCGGCAAGACTTATGGCAGGAACGCCGAAAATGATGTTTCCATCAGGGTTATTGCCGATCACAGCCGCGCGTTAACTTTTCTTATCGGCGACGGTATTACGCCCAGCAATGAAGGCCGCGGTTACGTGCTGAGGAGAATTCTGCGCCGCGCCGCTCGTCACGGGAAAATGCTCGGCATCAACAAACCATTTTTAAACGAAAGCGCTCAGGTCGTAATCGACATGATGAAGGGCGTTTATCCCGATCTCGTCGAGAAGGCATCTTTCATTACCAAAATGATTTTGAATGAAGAACAGCGTTTCATGGAAACGCTCGATGAAGGATTGCGCATTCTGCAGGGAGAAATAACCGCGCTGAAAGTAAAAGGATCTTATGTTATTCCAGGCTCGGTGGTTTTTGGACTTTATGGTACTTCCGGTTTTCCCACAGATTTAACAGCAGATATAGTCAAAAAAGATGGTTTTACTCTGGATATGGATGGATTTAATGCTGAAATGGAAAAAGAAAGAGAAAGAGCTCGCGGCGCCTGGAAAGGAAGCGGCGAAGAAGCAATCGCCGAATGCTATCTTAAAGCTTCGAGTTCGGGAATTGCCTCTGAATTCTGCGGCTATGAAACGACCAACAAAGAAAACGTCAAAGTAACGGCAATATTTGTAGACGGTAAACCGGCAGACTTAGCACGCGAAGGCCAGCAAGCTGAAATCGTTTTGGATACTACCCCTTTTTATGGGGAATCAGGTGGACAGGCAGGTGACACAGGTTATCTTGATGGTGCCGGATTTAACTTTAAGGTTAATGACTCTAAAAAACCCGTGGAAAATTTTATCGTCCACAAAGGCATTGTCCTAAAAGGTGAGATTAAAGTCGGCGCAAAAGCAAAGTTGATTGTTGACGAGGAAAGACGAAAAGCCATTGCCGCCAATCATTCCGGCACGCATATCCTGCAGGCGGCGCTAAAAGCGGTCTTGGGAGATCATATCAAACAATCCGGTTCACAGGTTAACGCGGAAGGATTGCGGTTTGACTTCACCCATTTTTCCAAAATCAGCAATGAGGAAATGAAGAGAATTGAAGAAATCGCCAATGACATGATTCGCAAGAATGTTGACGTGAAGACGGAAGTCTGCGCGTTGGAAGACGCACTCAAAACCGGCGCCACAGCCGTGTTTGATGAAAAATACGGCGCGACCGTGCGGATCGTGAAAATGGGCGAAATGAGCATGGAACTTTGCGGCGGCACGCATGTCAAGCGCACCGGCGACATCGGATTTTTAAAAGTTGTCCATGAATCGGCAATTGCCGCGGGTGTACGCCGAATCGAAGCGGTCACCGGCAGTGAAGCTCTCACACGTATTCAAAGAGCGGAAGAAGAATTAAAACGCACGGCGGGATTATTCAAGGCCGGTCAAATGGAAGTCTATGACCGCGCCGAAAGACTGCTCAGGCACACAAAGGAACTGGAAAAAGAAATAGAAGCTTTCAAGGGAAAACTGGCCGCCAAAGATTCCGGCGACCTGATCAGTCAGGCCAAGGAAATCAATGGCGTGAAAGTTCTGGCAGCGGAAGTGAGTATTGCCGATGTCAAGACTCTCCGCGACTTCGGAGATAAATTGCGCGACAAGCTGGCATCCGGTATAATTCTTTTAGGCAGCAAAGCCGGTGAAAAAGTAATGCTCTTGTGCATGGTGACAAAGGATTTAGCCGGAAAATATCACGCCGGAAATATTATCAAGGAACTGGCGCCCCTGGTCGGCGGCAGCGGCGGCGGACGTCCCGACATGGCTCAGGCCGGCGGCTCCCAGCCGGAAAATTTGAGCAAAGTTTTCCCAGCGCTGGAAAAGTTGCTGGTGAAGTGAAGTAATATTAGTAAAAAACGTAAGGTGATTAATGAGATTAACTGTTCAAAAAGAATTATTTGATCATAGGGATAATAAATTGCATCTTCTGAGATCAAATGGCCTTGCAAACAAAATCGATAATGGCGACAAAATGTTCCATGATTGGTATAGATTTGTCCTTTCATTCCCGCCCCATCTTGTTAGAGATTATCTGTATAAGTTTCGACTACAAAATGGACAGACCATATTAGACCCGTTTTGTGGAACCGGCACTACAATAGTTGAAGCTAAATTAAATCACATTCATTCCATCGGAATTGAGCCGAACCCGATGGCTCATTTTGCAAGCTGTGTAAAAAGTGACTGGAATCTCAATTCTGAGGAATTGCTTAAACATGCCTATTGCATTTCTGAATGCGCAAAGAAAAAAATAAAGAAGAGCGATTTGGAGAATTTGCGCAAATTACCCGCAGAGTCGGAAGCTTTACTTTTAACGGATTCGATTAGTCCGCTCCCTTTGCACAAAGCATTGATTCTTCTGGAACAAATAAACAAGGAAAAAGAATCGCTTTTTTATAATCATGAGTTACTGGCGCTGGCTAAATCACTGGTTTTCAGTATCAGTAATTTACATTTCGGTCCGGAAGTCGGTGTCCATCGCAATAAAAAAAATGATGCTCCTGTTGTCGAAAGCTGGTTGTCGGAAATAGAAATTATGGCGCGTGATATAGACCGGGCTGATCAAAATGACACGCATTCGATAGTGCATAAAGCCGATTCAAGACAAGTTCGCAGCCTATTGGAACCTAAAAGTATTGATGCGGTTTTTACATCACCGCCATATCCTAATGAAAAGGATTATACACGTACAACAAGATTGGAGTCCGTCATTCTAGGATTTATTAATAATAAGAAAGAACTCCAGTCACTGAAAAGAACTTTACTACGTTCCAATACAAGGAATGTTTATAAAGGCGATGATGATGATTTATGGGTGGCGAAACATGCGGAAATTCAAAGAATAGCGGACGAGATCGAGAGCAAAAGAATATTATTAGGCAAGACATCCGGTTTTGAAAAGTTATATGGTAAAGTAACAAAGCTTTACTTTGGCGGCATGGCAAGGCACTTAGCCGAATTAAGAACTTTTTTGAAGCCTGGCGCTTACCTGGGATATGTCGTTGGAGATCAAGCATCCTATTTACAAATATTAATTAAAACAGGTGAACTGCTTGCGGATATAGCACAATCTTTAGGTTATGAAGTCGTAAGCTTGGATTTATTTAGAACAAGATTAGCAACCGCAACAAAAAAACAAATGCGTGAGGAAGTTGTTGTTCTAAGATGGCCAGGATGAATACATTTAAGGGAGGCGTCAATGGTAAAACCAAAAAATCGTTATACGCTCATTATAGAAAGTATCTTTTCTCACAAATACAAAAAGGGTGACAAAGAAGTTCTGTTCGAAAGAAATGATCTTGTTCAAACGGCAGACAAACTGGGTATTTCACTTCCAAAAAATCTTGGCGACGTATTATACAGTTTCCGTTATCGAGCATGTTTACCTGAATCGATTAAAAAATTTGCGCCGGAAGGGTTGGAGTGGGTCATTAGACCTATTGGAAAAGCCAAATATAAATTTTCATTATCATCAATGCCTCGAATTTTTCCAAATGAATTGCTTGCGGAAACAAAAATTCCGGACGCCACACCTGGAATAATTTTGAGATACGCCATGAACGATGAACAAGCCTTGCTCGCAATCATAAGATACAATCGCCTTATCGATATATTTACGGGTGTCACTTGTTACTCCTTACAGAATCATCTTAGGACTACCGTTCCCGAGATGGGGCAGATTGAGACGGATGAGATATATATCGGCGTGGATCAACGGGGGGCACAATATGTTTTTCCGGTGCAAGCAAAGGTGGAAGTGATCAACTTGGCATAGTTCAAATAGAGCAGGATTTCGCTTTATGTAACAGTAAATTTACATCATTGATTTGCCGTCCAATTGCCGCGCAATTCATTAAAGACCATTGTATTGCATTATTTGCCTTTGAGGAAAATAATCATGGCATCGGCGTATCATCCGAAAAGCATTACCATCTTGTCGATCCCGAAGAAATGACAGATGATGACTTGCAAATCTATAGGAAAAAGTCTTTTTGATCTGGATGAAAAAGACAAATCTGTTAAAAAAATTTCCTATGGGCCAGTGGTGAAATTATGGAAAGAAAAATGCAAAGATTGCCTATCAAGCTTGCAGATGGTCAGAAAATCAAAATTTCCCCCGGTGGACAGAATATTCTGATAAAGAAAATTATTAAAGATTTGTGTTCACTATGTTGAAATACTTAAATGACATCTCATGGGAAACTGAAGTTTGGGTTGCCGAATCTCCTACACATTTGATTCACTTCAATGGCGAGCGATTCCTCGGACCTTATGAGGATTAATGTAAAAAAATCCTGGATTCCGTATCGCGCTTCGCTTGTACGGAATGACAAGAAAAGTATTAATATGGTTATTTCCGTCATTCTTGCCCATCCTGACCCCGAAAGTTTCAATCACGCCATTGCTAAAACGGTGGTTGACGCGATAAAAACAAACGGACACAAAGTCATTTTTCATGACCTCTATCAGGAAAAATTCGGTCCCCTGCTCCAAACCGCAGAGATAGCCGAAAACGTCAAACTGCCTGCTAAAATTAAAAAGCATTGCGCAGAAATCGCGGCAGCAGATGGAATAGTAATTGTGCATCCAACACAGAGACCCAAAGAGAAAAAGATGTTTTCGGCGATCCGCTGGAAACAATCTGGAGAAATTGTATCTTCGGTCTTGGCGGTGTCACCAATTTTCACCGCCGGATGTTCAATGTCATTGTCACCAGTTCAAAAGCCCGGCGTAACAAATGGCTGGACTCTGTTGTACGGGACATTAATATGTTCTTTCCTAAAGACACCGTTGGAGTTAATCATGTATTGATTTTAGAGTTAAAAAACAACAAGGAGGGATGTATGAAAAGATATGCAATTTTGTTATTTTCCGTAATGTTCATTGTCAGTTTTTTAATCCTGTCAGACAGCGTTTCCTTCGCCAAGGGAAAGCCGGCACATGAAGATCTTATCAGAAATGCCTATCGGCAGATATGCACTGCCGCAGATAAGAATGGTGATGGCATAATCAGCATGGATGAATGCATGGCCATTTCAAGAGATAAAAAGAAGATAGCAAAGGATTGCAAATACTGGGATGCCGACGGCAATGGAGTCATCACAGAGGATGAATATGTGAAGCAGGTAATCAAGATTATGCGTTAATTTTTGCCGGCAGTAGCAAATCCATTGATTATTTTCAACGACAGGCACCACGGGTATGAAACCCAAAGAAAGCTTTGGAAAAGGAGAAATATATGGCCAAGCAAAAAGAGGGCGCAGGAAAAACAAATAAACCTCTTTCCGGAAAAACAGCAATTGTCACCGGAGCCAGCTCCGGCATTGGACTTGCCACAGCCCTGACATTGGCACAGGCAGGCGCAGTGGTAGTCATTCAGGCACGGCGCAAAGACAGACTCGCCAAAGTTGTTTCAGAAATTCACGCTAAAGGCGGCAAAGCTCTGGCTTTGGCAGGTGATGCAGGCCTGACTTCCGATATAGACAGGTTGTTGGAACAGACGTTAGAATGGAAAGACGGGGGGCGCAAATACGATATTGTTGTGGTCAACGCCGGTCGCGGATTGGCAGGCGGCACACTGGCCAGCGATAACTATCAATGGGAAGAGGTTTATAATACCAATGTGCTGGGCGCTGCCTACCTGATGCGCTCTGCAGCCAAATATTTTATCGGACGCAAGAAAGGAGATATTGTTGCGATTGGTTCCGTGGTGGGACGAAACATTTCACCATTTAGCGCGTTTTATGGCTCCAGTAAATTCGCCGTCGGCGCCATCGCTGAAGGCCTGCGTCAGGAAGTTTGCGCGCATGGCGTGCGGGTGTCTCTGGTCATGCCCGGTATTGTGGTCAGCGAATTTCAGAAAGTGGCTGGTTACGATGAAAATAATTTTTACAAAGGAATCGCTCATATGGGCAAACTGCTCAAGCCGCAGGCAATAGCCGACGGCATCTGCTGGCTGCTGACCCAGCCGCCTAATGTGAATGTGAGCGAGATAATGATAAGGCCGACAGGGCAAAACTATCCATGATGACTTTGAAAAATGTCACAGGCGATCATAAAGAATGTCATTCTGTGCAAGCGAAGCGCGACGATGAGCCTGCCCCGTGCTTGACACGGGGGAATCCAGATTACAAGAAATAGAAAGCCGCTTTATCAACTGGTAAAATCAAAAATTCTTTGGGAGCGGCGCGTCGCCGTGCTTGCAACTTTCTACTTTATAAAATACAACCAGTTCGCTGACGCGCTTAAGATTGGCGAAATTCTACTTAATACCATTGATAATAATCACTCTTTGATATAAACATAAATTAAGCAAAACGGCCTTGCTGTCATTGCGATGAGTTCCGATATGTCGGGACGAAGAAGCAATCTCGTTTTATAGCTTATCAGATCGCCACGTCATCCAAGGGATTCCTCGCGATGACAAAAATGGTTTTACCTGATACCTTTATGCAACACAGGTTAAATGAATTTAAAAAGAAAGCAGGAAAATATATGGACATCTTAACGAATAAAGCCAACGGCATTCTTACTATAACATTTAACAGGCCCGAAAAGAAAAATGCGATTACCGCGGCAATGTACCAGATCATTGCCGACGCGCTGAAGGATGCGGAAAGCGACGCAGAAGTGCGCGTGATTCTGATTACGGGCACGCAGGAAATATTCACGGCAGGCAATGACCTTGATGATTTTTTGCAAAACCCGCCTCAAAGTACAGAAAGTCCCGTGTATCAATTTATTCAGAGTCTTATCCATACCACCAAACCGGTAGTGGCAGCAGTTGCCGGTACTGCAGTAGGTATCGGCACAACTCTATTGCTGCACTGCGATCTTGTCTATGCGGCGGAAAACGCCAGATTTTCAATGCCGTTCGCCAAGCTGGGGCTTTGCCCGGAATTCTCTTCCAGTCTTGTGCTTCCGCAAATAGCCGGTTATCAGCGCGCAGCAGAAAAGTTGATGCTGGGTGAGGCATTTTCGGCACAGGAAGCATGCGCGATGGGATTCGTAAACAAGGTGTTGCCGACTGCCGAATTGCTCGCGTTTGCACAGGCTCAGGCAGATAAATTGGTGGCCTTACCGGCATCATCACTAAGGGCAACCAAACATTTAATGAAGAGTAAACAGACAGCTGCCATCAAGACCCAGATAGAAGAAGAGAGCATTCTGTTCGGAGAAATGCTGGTATCGAAGGAAGCGAAAGAGGCGTTTAATGCGTTCTTTGAGAAACGTAAACCGGATTTTACCAAGTTCAAGTAATACCTTTTCATTCTCACCGGCAAGCTTAACCTGATGAAAAAATTCGGTTTGAATTAAAGTATTACTATAATCAAAAAAGAATCTCCCCCCTAATAGCGACGGCAGGATTACCGCCCCTACCAGGGGGTAGATTATGTATTGCTGTATACAAAAACTGTAAACTTACAACATTTTTTATTCAGGATTATACTTAAAAGATACTCTCAATTTAGCGCGATATTCGACAACCCTCCCTTTTTCGATTCTCATATCGAGCTCTTTAACTTCGGCAATTCTTATTTCCTTCAAACTTTTTGCAGTTACTTCAACAGCTTGTTTAGCAGCATCTTCCCACGATTTGTCGCTGCCTCCGATAATTTCGATTACCTTATAAACGCTACTCATAAGCTTCCTCCTTTCTTCTTTGGTCTGGTTTGATAAAAAAGATCCTTTCAACATACATTCTTCCAACCGAAACTAAATAAGCATGAGAAATTCAAAGCAGGTTCTGGAAATAGATTCCTCAGAGATGTGTAGCATTATATCAGATTATCTTTAAAATGTACAAAAGAAAATTTCCGGCACTTACGTCTACACCATTAGCCAGAGGTAAATACGGCCATTAATTCCCCTGAATCCTGCCCGAAACTTGCGAACAAAGGTTATTATTGTTGTAATCCTTTCACTTAAACCAAAAACAAAATATATTATATAAAGCATTAATAATATTAATTATTATTCCATTTTTTCTCAGGATATTTCCATTAAACGACACAAATTTGGACTAAAATAATTAATTTCGTACAATTTTTGTTTGACAATAATGTCATTTAAAAGTAGGAATACGGCAAACGATTGCCGATGGTCGTATGAAACAACTTTTTAAACCGGAAGACATAGAAAGAAAAGTTATCCTTATCTTAAAGATTCTGAACGAAAGTCCGGAACCTATGGGCGCTCGTGTAATTGCCCGGTTGATGAAAGAACGAAATGTCCAATTAAGCGAAAGGACTGTCCGCTACCATCTTGGACTTATGGATGAAAGAGGACTGACAAAACTTGTCGGGAGGCGTGACGGAAGAATCATTACCAGCCTGGGACAAGACGAAATCAACAACGCGCGGGTTCAGGATAAGATCGGACTCTCCATCTCCCGCATTGATGTCCTCTCTTTTAAAACAACTTTTGACCTCAAAAAGATGCACGGCCTGACGCCTGTTAATATTTCCTTCTTTCCGCAGGATCAATTCAAGAAAGCTCTGGCAGCGATGAAACCAGTTTTCAAGAAGGGGCTTGCGGTAAGTTCCCGTGTGGCAATTGCCCCGGCAGGAAAATCTCTGGGAGACATTGTCGTTCCCGAAGGGAAAATTGGCCTGGCAACCGTTTGCAGTATTTTGATCAACGGTGTCCTTTTAAAACATGGAATTCCTATCGATTCCAAATTCGGCGGTATTCTCCAGGTAAAAAACAGTGAGCCCTTAAGATTTGTCGAACTGATTCATTATGCCGGTTCATCACTTGATCCGTCAGAAATATTTATCCGCGGCAAAATGACATCGGTGGGAGAGGTAGTGGAAAAAGGCGAAGGGAAAATTCTGGCTAACTTCCGTGAAATACCGGCGCTGAGCCGCAATCTGGTGGAAGACATCAAGGGTCACCTGATCAGAGCCGGAATTAATGGTGTTCTTTCCATCGGCAGCACCGGAAACCCGATTGGACAAACGAATGTAGATTTAAACAAAGTGGGAATGATTCTTGTCGGAGGATTGAATCCGGTGGCCAAAGCCAACGAAGAAGGTTTTGACGTGGATAACAAGGCCATGTCCACAGTAATGGAATATGAAGATCTGCAAAGCATTGAAGAAATTTAATTAATAATAAACAATTTTTAAAGGAGGATTTAACCATGTCAGTAATTAAAGATGTTATTGCCAAAGTCAAACAAACCGATCCCAACCAGCCGGAGTTTCATCAGGCTGTTGAAGAAGTTATGGAGACATTGGAACCTACAGTCAAAAAACACCCGGAATACGTCAAGGCCAATATCTATGAACGACTTGTGGAACCGGAAAGAGCAATGCAATTCAGAGTTCCCTGGGTAGATGATAAAGGTAATGTTATCGTTAACAGAGGATTCCGTGTTCAGTTCAATAACGCTATCGGCCCTTTCAAGGGCGGTCTGCGCTTCCATCCTTCAGTCAATCTGGGAATCATCAAATTTCTGGGCTTTGAACAAATCTTAAAAAATGCTCTGACCACACTGCCGATGGGCGGCGGTAAAGGCGGTTCCGACTTCGATCCCAAGGGAAAATCGGACGGAGAAGTAATGCGTTTCTGCCAGGCTTTCATGCGTGAATTATTCCGCCATATCGGCGCTGATGTCGACGTTCCCGCGGGCGATATCGGTGTCGGTGGCCGTGAAATCGGTTATCTGTACGGTTATTACAAAAAAATCCGCAATGAACACACCGGCGTTCTTACCGGCAAGGGAATGTCCTACGGCGGAAGTTTGATTCGTCCCGAAGCTACGGGCTACGGCACAACCTATTTTGCCGCAGAAATGCTGGCCACCCGTAAATTGGATTTCAAAGGAAAAACGGTCGCCATCAGCGGCGCCGGCAACGTTGCGCAGTACGCCGTGGAAAAAGTAACCCAGTTGGGCGGAAAAGTCATTTCTCTTTGCGATTCATCAGCGACTATCATTGATGAAACCGGTATTGATAGCAAGAAATGCAATTACGTTCTGGAATTGAAAAATGTCAGACGTGGCCGCATCAGTGAATACGCGGATAAGTATAAGGCCACTTGCTTCGAAGGCAAGAATGTCTGGGATGTTATTCGTGAACAGGGCATCAAAGTGGATATCGCTCTGCCCTGCGCGACACAAAACGAAATTAACGGGAAGAATGCCGCGGCTCTTGTGAAAAACGGATGTATCTGCGTGGCTGAAGGAGCCAATATGCCCTCCACTCCTGAAGCTATTAATATTTTCCAGGACAAGAAAATCCTTTACGGTCCGGGCAAAGCGGCAAACGCGGGCGGCGTGGCTACCTCCGGCCTCGAAATGAGCCAGAACAGCATGAGATATTTATGGACGAGCGAAGAAGTTGACAACCGCCTGCTCATCATCATGAAGAGCATTCACAAAAATTGCTATGACACGGCGGAAGCCTACGGAAAGAAAGGCGACTATGTTACCGGCGCAAACATTGCCGGATTCACCAAGGTTGCCGATGCGATGCTGGCTTACGGTGTTGTATGATAATGAGACTCCAATTTCAAAATAGTAGCGTATTGAAATTGGTTAGTCGAATTATCCCCGAAGCATAGCGTAGCGGGATATAATAAGAATAAGGTAATTAATTTAAGGCCGCGGTCAACCAATGACCGCGGCCTTCTTTTATACCTTTTCCTTCCCGTCCTTCAATTTCAGTGTCATTGCACCGCAACTCTCGATGGAGGGAAGAAAAAATAGCTGGATTCCGGCCTTTGCCAGAGGAATGACAGAGAATTAATTTTCATCTTAAAGAAAAGAAAGAAAAGGGGACGAAAGAAAAGGGGACAGATTTATTTTTTATTCTTCCTCGGTCGTCCTTGCCCTCGAAATTCGATACGATGATTAATTTTTGTTTCAATTTCGTCAATGAACCGATTGCTGCCGGTTAATTGTCCTCGCTGTAGCGATTTGCGTATCAATTCCCATTCGCCTTCGGGAATAGAATCTTTCACCCAAGCCGCATAAAGCTCCTCTCTCTTTTTTCTGCTTCTTAGCCAACCCTGCATAACAAGGGTCTTCATCCAGCCAATGTTCCCTATGAAGACCAATACGATCACAATAACTTGACCACTTATATTCTGACGGATCTGATACAATGCCTGCTCTTATCGGATTCAACTCAACATATCGGCAACATGCCAAAAGATATTCATCTGTGCTAATCGGGCTGGATTTGTAGCGACCTTCCCATAAACTTCCTGTCCTTTTTTCAAGAGCATTTACGTAACGCGTTTGCCTTCCGGCGACTCGTTTCATCACCAAGGAAACATTCCTTGCTTCGGCTCCCGGATCAATCACCAAATGGACATGATTTGTCATCAGGCAATATGCGTATACCTTACATCCACAAATCCCTTTCCATTCCATCAAATTTTCAAGATAATATTGGTAATCCTGATCTGCTGCAAAGACGGTTTGCTTGTTGTGGCCCCGCTGAATGATATGATGCGGACAATCGGCAATAATTATACGGGATGATCTTGGCATGGAATATAAGTAACCTATGCGGATTCAAAAGACAATAAATAAATCTGTCCCCTTTATCTATAGTCCCCTTTATCTAGTCCCCTTTATCTATATCTGTCCCTTTATCTATTTAAGTAGTTAAGTATTAAGGGGCAAAGAACAGAGAATATAGGATTGGAGGATTGGAAAAAACAGTGAAGGGTGAAAGGTGAATGGTGATACAGCCTCTATGCGGCTATCTTTAGCTTAACGTGCATACCTGCTTTAGTAACGAGTATGATCAGCATTTCGAGACTGAACTTTTCCCATTTGCCGGTAATCAAATCGGAAACCCGCGACTGACTGACGCCGAAAATCTTCGCTGCTTCGGCCTGAGTAAGTTTTTTTATCTTAATGAATTTCCGGATATCGGCCATCAAATCGGCGCGCATTTGCAATATCGCGGCCTCATCCTTTGAATATCCCAAATCAATAAATACATTGCCTGATGACGCTACAATGGACTTTTTCATAAATCACTCTCCAATTTGCTTATACCTTTTACGAGCCAGTTCGATATCTCGCTGGCTTGTTTTCCGCGTTTTCTTTTGAAACGCGTGCAATACGTAAATAGCATCCCGAATATTGGCGATATAAATTATCCGCCATTCGCCCAATACATGAATGCGTATTTCTCTCACGCCGGATCCGACAGACGCAACCGGCTTCCAATCACGAGGCTCCAATCCGTTTTGAATTGTACGAAGCTCAAAACCCGCTGTACGGCGGGCTTCTTCCGGGAAATCCCGCAGATCATCCAAACTGGAACCGACGAATTTTAGTAGCTTCATGGTCGCATATCTATTATATAAGTTTTTATATATTTAGCAAGATAAATTATTGAATACTGTGACGAGTGATGTCGTCGTTTTTAAAATTTGAGTTATAATACAAACTATCGAAAACATTGCAAGAATAAAAAAAGGAGATTTAAGGTTTAAGTGTTACCTGAATCTTGCACACATTTAGTATTTTCATAACATCAAACAAGAAAATTATTCCATGATTTTTCTCCCGTGACTTTGCAAAGATGAATCGGTGCAAGAAATTTCTTGCACGAAATCGGTTAAAATATTCATGCCTTGCACTCCTGATATTTTTTAAATCGCAGCTGGTCCAAGAATTTATAAAAT
>JQDQ01000165.1 GCA_000747625.2 Smithella sp. SCADC | reverse complement strand
GCGGTTGCTGTGGCAAACCGTATAGTGACAAAGTTGACGACATGGGCTACATCACCGGTGCCGTGCGATACCTGCAGCGTAAATATGCCATAGCACCTGGGCGCACCTTTGGTGTCGGCCATTCCAATGGAGCCATGATGATGCAGACCATGTCTTGTCTGACCAATGTATTCAACACGGTGGCTACGCTGGCAGGCACCCTGATGGCCGAAGTGCCGTCCTGTCAAGCAGCGCGAAACCACACGATTTACAATTACCACGGCGCATTGGACGTAAATGTGCCGATTGCTGGTGGCTTCGGAACAAGGGGAGTAACCAACATCGAATTCACCTCACAGGCAAAGGCCAAGGCGCTTTTCGAAAACTCAGGCGGTCGCTATTTCCTGAGCGTGCTTCCCGATGCCGATCACTCGATTGAACATCTGAGCTTGTCATCACAGAAACATAATGGCCTCACAATCGCAGAGCTTCTGACACGCAATCTGGGTCTGGTGTCTGTACGTTGAACGGGATGTCGGTCGGATTGAACTGATACCGGAACGCGACATCAAAGAACTTCGTGGATTCCTCAAAGGCATTAACACCGGATTCAAACGGGAGAAAGACAGGATATGAATATTGTAGATTCTTCCGGCTGGCTTGCATATTTTGCTGATGAGCCAAATGCGAAGCATTTCCTGGTTCCACTGAGTAATGCAAAGTTGCTTATTGTTCCAACGATAACGATATACGAAGTTTTCAAGGTCATTGTGCGGGAATCCAGTGAGAATGAAGCATTGCAGGCGGTTGTCGCCATGCAAAGGGGTAGCGTTATAGAGTTGAGTGCGCCATTGGCAATAACAGCTTCAAGGGTGAGTGTGGAGCGCCAACTTCCAATGGCGGACAGCATCATTCTTGCAACGGCGCAAGAATTCAAGGCCATTATATGGACGCAGGATTCAGATTTTAAAAATACAAACAAGGTAAAATACTTTCCAAAAAAATAAAGCCCAACAAAAGCAATAAAGCCGAGATATACAATTGGTACTGACAGGGACCGATGAGATGGGATGGAAGCCCAGGTCACTGTGTAAACATCCATTCGGGAAATACGATCAAAAAGCAGTGGCCCCATTATAAAGAGAATAATACGCCTCCATATGATCCCTTACGTTGGGCCAAAGAGTTGTATTAATATCAATAAAATTATGATAATATAATAAGTAATTATGATTAAAAAAATAGTCCATAAAAAAAATCTTAACAACAAACAATCTGCGCAGGATGATCTCTCGTACTGGTTGAGCCGTCCGGCAGAAGAACGTGTTGCCACAGTGGATTATCTAAGAAAGCAATATTATGGAAGCACAGAAAGACTTCAAAGAATTGCTCGAGTTATTCAACGGGCATAAAGTTGAATACATGATTGTCGGCGCTTATGCCCTCGCATTTTATGGAGTGCCGCGTTTTACAGCTGACATTGATATCTTTGTTCACCCTTCACCCGAGAACGCCAAAAAAATCCTGTCTGCCCTCGCTGATTTTGGTTTCAGCTCTCTGAGCCTGACAATTGAAGACTTTCAGAATCCTGACTCGGTGGTTCAACTCGGCGTTCCTCCTGTTCGTATTGATATAATAACTTCAATAACCGGAGTCACATGGGAAGATGCGGACAAAGGCAAGCAGGAAGGTTTATACGGAGATGTTCCTGTGCATTTCCTTGGCAAGGAACAATACATAACCAACAAACGGGCAACCGGCCGTAAAAAAGATCTGGCTGACCTCGAATCTCTTGGCGAAGAATAATTTAAAGTAAATCCTAACAAAAAGAAGGCAATACTTCATCCAGTGACAGCAAAATCAGTTTCCTGTTTTTTCCCGACATACAGACAGGCAATTCCAAAAGTGCGGGGGAATATTTCAACTTCGGATATGCCGGTTTCCCTCATAAAGGCAGCAAATTCTTCAGGCGTTGGAAAGTTCATGATGGAATCGGCAAGATAGTAATACGCGGCGGCGTTTTTGGAAAATATTTTGGCCGTTAGCGGAAGCAGGAAATTTAAATAAATATAGTAAAACAGTTTGAAGAAACGGTTTTGAATAAATGTCATTTCCAGAATCATTATCTGTCCGCCCGGCACGGTGACGCGCAGCATCTCCTTGAGGGCATCCGCTTTTTGAGGAATGTTCCTGATACCAAAAGCCATTGCGGTTACGTCAAAGGAATTTTCACTAAAAGGAAGTTCTAGGGCGTTTCCCTGCATAAAATTTATCCTGCCGGAAAGATTTTTATTCTTCGCCTTTTCGTTTGCCGCGTTCACCATCGGGAAAACAAAATCAACTCCGTCAACCGATATATCGCGGTTTTTAAGGCAGGCGTTAATGGATAAATCTCCCGTGCCGCAGGCAATATCAAGAAATCTTTTTGTCTTGAAGAAAACCATC
>JQDQ01000164.1 GCA_000747625.2 Smithella sp. SCADC | reverse complement strand
TTCTTTGACCATTCCGATACGTTCTTCGTCGCTTACTTTTTTCACTGAAGGGTATTTGTTGTTTTTTGATTTTTTCATTTATAAAATTATCTCTATGACTGCGCCGCACTATTTCCGAGACGACACAAAGTTCAAATACTGGATTCCCGCCTTCGCAACTGTGTCGCAATAATAAATATAGCCATTTAATGTCCTCCGCTGGCGGAGGTGTCACGCAGTGACGGAGGTGGATAAAATTCACGTAATACGTAACTGGCCAATATTACGTATGTTCTAAAAACTTCCACCCCCTCCCCCCCAGCGGGGGACATTACTCGTTACGCATAACCACTATTTGCAATTACGACACAGTCTCTGCGCGGGAATGACATTGTCAATGTACTTATTTGCTGCGTATGAGAACCGATTTGGCGTGGGCATCGAGTCCTTCCATTTGGGCGAAATGAGCAGTGGGCACACTCATTTTATTAAAGGATTCCCTGGAGAAGGAAAGAACACTCATTCGTCTATAGAAATCATAGACTCCCAACGGAGATGAAAAACGGGCTGTGCCTCCGGTAGGCAGAATATGGTTTGTGCCCGCCAGGTAATCGCCCAATGCCTCCGGCGTGAAAGAACCCAGAAAAACTGATCCGGCATTTCTTACTCTATCCAGAATTTTCTTCGGGTTTTTCACCATTAATTCCAAATGTTCCGGCGCAAAAGAATTGGCGATATCGACAGCTTCTTCTATGCTCTGTGTAATAATAATTGCTCCGTATTTAGTCAGTGATTTTTCCGCTGTTACTTTTCTCGACAAGATTCTCATCTGCCGGTAAATTTCCAGAGAGACCTCCCGCGCCAAGTCTTCGGAATTTGTCAAAAGAACGGCCGCCGCCATTTCATCGTGCTCGATCTGAGCCAACATATCCGCCGCCGCAAAAGAAGCATTAGCAGTTTTATCAGCAATGACGATGATCTCGCTGGGACCGGCGATCATGTCAATATCCACCTGGCCAAAAACCAATTTCTTCGCCGCGGCAACATAGGCATTACCCGGCCCCACAATTTTGTCGACCTGCGGAACAGTTTTTGTGCCGTGAGCCAGCGCCGCAATCGCCTGCGCGCCGCCGATTTTAAATATGCGTTTCACTCCGCTTACCCCGGCTGCCGCAGCAATCAGTGGATTAAGAAGACCTCCCCTCGCCGGAGTGACCAGAATAATTTCTTCCACGCCGGCAATGCGGGCCGGAATCGCCGCCATCAGAATTGTTGAAGGATAAGATGCTTTACCCCCGGGAGCGTAAATGCCGACTCGCTGCAAAGGCAAAATCCGCTGTCCCATTTCCACACCGCTTTCTTTTTTAATCATAAAGCTCTTGGCAACCTGATGGCGATGATAATCTTCAATACGCTTTGCCGCTAATTTGATAACTTTTAGATCTTCCGTTTTTACCTGTGCCAGCGCTTTCTTTTTTTCCACAGGTGTCACTTCCACCGTAGCCGAGGTTAACTTATATCCGTCAAACTTCGCCGTGTATTTAAATAAAGCTTTATCTCCCCGGGCTGCGACATCGCTAACAATCTTTGCCACTGATGATAAGAGTTCCGGTGAATGAACACCACCCCTTAGGCGCAATTCACTAAAGAATTTTTTAAACTCGGCAGCGTTGGATTTGATTATCTTCATTTATTTTATCCTTTTTATATCCGCTCCCAACGCGGAAAATTTCTTTTCTATTGTCTGATAACCACGGTCAATATGGTAAACGCGGGAAATTTCTGTTGTGCCTTCGGCAACCAGCGCCGCCAGAACCAGCGAAGCAGAAGCCCGCAAATCCGTGGCCATTGTCTGCGCTCCGTGCAGCCGGGGAACGCCCCGGACAATAGCGTTGCCGCCCTGAATGACAATATCAGCGCCCATTCGTACCAATTCGCTGACGTGCATAAACCGGTTCTCAAAAACGGTTTCGGAAATCACGCTCAAACCACTGCCGATACTCATATAAGCCATTATCTGTGCCTGCAAATCAGTTGGAAATCCCGGATAAGGAACAGTTTTCACATCAACACTGTTTATTTTTTCTCCGGCGGATACTTTCAGTCCATTCTTAATTGCCGAAATTTTCATGCCGGTATCCTTTAATTTGTTGATTAACGCTTCCAGATGATGAGGATTGCAGCCCATAACATTTATCTCGCCGCGCGTCATTCCTGCGGCAATCATAAAAGTCCCCGCTTCAATCCGGTCGGGAATAATTGCAGATTCAGCCGGTTTCAGAGAGGTAACGCCTTTAATAGTTATTACGCCGGTTCCCGCTCCGCTGATTTTAGCTCCCATGCTTTTTAAAACATCTGCGAGGTTAACAACTTCCGGTTCACGAGCAGCGTTGTTCAGGATCGTGGTGCCTTGGGCCAGGGTCGCCGCCATCATTATGTTTTCGGTTCCGGTTACAGTGGTCAGATCAAAATAAATTTCTGCGCCTTTCAATTTTTTAGCCTTTGCTTCAATATAGCCGCTTTTTAATTCGACATGAGCGCCCATATCTTCCAATGCTTTGAGATGAAGATTGACCGGCCGCGCGCCGATGGCACAGCCTCCGGGAAGAGATACTCGCGCCACTCCCGCACGGGCAACAAGCGGTCCCAAAACTAAAATTGACGCTCTCATTGTTTTTACAAGATCATAGGAAGCGGTATGGTTGATAATTTTATCAACATTAATTTTAACGGTTTCTTCACCTTCAATCTGAGCTCCCATACTGCACAAAAGTTTTTTTATCGTTTTAATATCCATCAAATCGGGGATATTATGGAATGTGTTGGTTCCCCCTGTTAACAATGCGGAGGCTAAAACCGGCAGCGCCGCGTTTTTAGCTCCACTGATCTGAACATTGCCGTGGAGGGGTTTACCTCCATTAATAACTATCTTGTCCACTTATTTTCTCCTGGCTCTCATTACGCGCGGCAATCCGGCATAGTCCTTACGCATTTCGATGCTGTCATAAAATCCGGATTCCTCGATAATTTGACGAACTGTTTTTTCCTGTTTAGCTCCAATTTCCATCAAAAGCCAACCATTTTTTTGCAGGAATTCTGCCGCCTGATATATCAATTTTTCGTAAAATTCCAACCCGCTTTTACCGGCCAAAAGAGCAATCGACGGTTCATAATCTTTTACTCCTGCGGGAAGATCATCATAATCCTGGGCCGAAATATATGGCGGGTTGCAAACGATTATGTCAAAAACATCTTCAACCGGTTCAAACAAATTGCCCTGGCAAAAATCAATTCTTTTTTTTAATCCCAAAATGTCCGCATTTCTTTGCGCCAGATTAAGTGCCGCTTTCGAAATATCGGTGGCCATGACTTTGGCTTGAGGTAATTCACCGGCCAAAGCGATGGCAATGGCGCTGCTGCCCGTGCCGATATCCAAAATATTTATTTCGGAAGAATCTATTTTGCGGCAAATTTCCAGAGTTTCTTCAACAATGACTTCCGTATCCGGACGCGGAATCAAAACATCTTTGTTTACTTCCAGCGTGAATGTCCAGAATTCCTTGCGCCCGGTGATATATGCCACCGGTTCCCATCGCACCCGGCGGGCGACGAGATTTCTAAAAGAGGAAAACTGCACTTCGCTGATACTCATTTCCGGATTTTTTAAAAATTCCAGGCGGTCACAGCCAAGAACAAAAGAAAGCAATACTTCAGCATCCAATCTCGCCGACGGTATTCCCGCAGCTTCAAAAGCGTGAACGGCATCATTTATAATTTTGTGAATGACCATGGCTTTTCCTGAAGAACTTAATGGAACAATGGAACCATATAAGAATGCCTGAAAATAAATTGTTACAAAATAAACGCTTACAAACGCGAGATAAGATTAAACGTCTGGAAATTTGCCGACCTTATCATCAATAAGTTCAAAACTAATGAAGCAGTATTCAAAAAAGCCGTCTCCCGTACATTTCCGGAAGTCAAGTGAATCGTTAAATATTTTATTTCAAAGATTCCGCCTGATAATGTGCCGCTAACGCATCAATCATGGCGCCGATATTGCCGTTGATGAAATTATCCAGGTCGTAACGGGTCAAATTGATGCGATGATCGGTTATTCTTCCCTGCGGGAAGTTGTAGGTGCGGATGCGCTCGGAGCGGTCGCCGCTGCCCACCTGGCTTTTGCGCACCTGAGCCTGCTCGGCATCTTGCCTTTGCACTTCGGCGTCCAGAAGCCTGGCCCGCAATACCTTCATTGCCTTGTTCTTGTTCTTGAGCTGGGATTTTTCATCCTGACAGGTCACGACAAGCCCTGTCGGCAAATGAGTGATGCGAACAGCGGAATCCGTAGTGTTGACGCTCTGACCACCGTGACCGGTGGAACGATAAACGTCAACACGAAGTTCATTGGGATCTATGTTGATTTCGACATCTTCCGCTTCCGGCATAATGGCCACGGTAACTGCCGAAGTGTGAATGCGTCCCTGTGCCTCCGTAACCGGAACACGCTGAACGCGATGAACACCACTTTCATATTTCAGACGACTGTAAGCGCCTTTCCCGTCTATTTGCGCGATGATTTCCTTGAAACCGCCCATACCACCGGCAGGTGAACTGCTGACCACTTCCACTTTCCATCCCTGAGCTTCAGCGTACTTCGCGTACATGCGAAACAAATCCCCGGCGAAA
This sequence comes from Smithella sp. SCADC, assembly GCA_000747625.2. Lineage (GTDB taxonomy): Bacteria > Desulfobacterota > Syntrophia > Syntrophales > Smithellaceae > Smithella. The sequence continues at coordinate 18,026 of JQDQ01000164.1, read as the reverse complement.
AGACCTGCTTCATCTCCTCCGGTGCCCGCTCTGATTTCCAGAAAAACGTTTTTGTCGTCATTTGGATCTTTGGGCAAAAGCAAAACATTCAACTTTTCTTCCAAATCGCTTTTCTTCTGTTTTAATTGAGGCATTTCCTCTTTAACAATCGCCTTGAGATCATCATCGCCTTCCGCCAGAACTTCATATTCTTCTATCTGCCCTCTTACTTTATTATATTCCCGTATAGCCTCCACCAACTCTCTTAAGTCGGCATGTTCTTTAGCATATTTTTGATAAAGTCCCTGCTTGGAAACGATTTTAGGGTCGCTAAGTTGTCCCTCCAGTTCCCGGTAACGTAGTTCAATATCGTTAAGTTTATCCAGTATAATTTCCATATTATTTCTTTAAGTAAATTTGTACAATTAAGGATCAGTTTAGAAAAAACATTACAAGTTCATCCCTGCCGGGAAATACACCTGCAAAAAAAGGCCGGTCAGAATTCAAAAGAATATCAGACCGGCAACATAAATAGAAATTACGTAACTATTTTTTTGTTGTTTTTTTAGGTGTTTCCTTAATATTTTCCGTAGTTGTTGTCTTTTTGACCTGCGGCTTTTCTACTTTGGCTTCATATTTCTTCTTGAATCTTTCGACGCGGCCAGCCGTATCTACAAGCCTTTGCTTACCTGTGATAAAAGGATGACAGTTAGAACAAATTTCTGTCTTAATGTCTTTTTTGGTCGATTTTGTTTCAATGACGTTACCACAAACACAAGTGATCGTCGTTTCTTTATATTCTGGATGAATTCCTTCTTTCATGTCTCTTATCTTTTCCTCCCTGGAGTTTATCTATAATTAATTATTAATGTTTTTTACTTTATTTTAAAAGTGTTCGACTGCCTTACAATATATGCGGCAAAAATTCAAGAAAAAACGCAAAGCCTGTTTTTTGCGGTTAAGCGTTCATTGAATCTAAAAATTCCTGATTATTTTCCGTTTTTTTGATTTTGCCAATGATAAATTCCATGGCATCAACGGGATTCATTTCCTGTAATAACCGGCGCAGGATCCAGACTCGGTTGAGATTGTTTTTAGGAATCAGCAGTTCTTCCTTTCTGGTTCCGGAACGTATTAAATCAAAAGCGGGGAATATCCTGCGGTCAGCAATACGACGATCCAGATGCAGTTCCATATTGCCTGTTCCCTTGAATTCTTCAAAGATGACTTCATCCATCCTGCTTCCGGTATCAATCAAAGCGGTGGAAATAATCGTCAAACTGCCTCCGTTTTCGATATTTCTGGCTGCACCGAAGAAACGTTTCGGTTTGTGTAAAGCATTGGAATCAACACCACCGGAAAGAACCTTCCCGCTGGGCGGCACAACAGTGTTATATGCCCGCGCCAAACGGGTGATACTGTCGAGTAAAATTACTACATCTTTTTTATGCTCCACAAGGCGTTTGGCTTTTTCAATAACCATTTCGGCTACCTGCACATGGAAAGAAGCCGGTTCATCAAATGTGGAGGCGATTACTTCACCGGAGACGCTGCGCTGCATATCCGTGACCTCTTCCGGCCGTTCGTCAATTAACAGTACCATCAAAACCACTTCCGGATGATTGGCGGCAATGCTGTGAGCAATGTCCTGTAAAAGAACTGTTTTACCGGCTCTTGGTGGAGAAACAATCAGCGCGCGCTGCCCCTTGCCGATTGGCGCGAATAAATCCAGAGTTCTGGTAGAGTAGTTTTTCGGATCGAATTCCAGATTTAATTTTTCCAAAGGATAGAGAGGGGTAAGGTTGTCAAAAAGAATCTTATCCCGGGCTTGTTCGGGACTTTCCATATTTACGGTGTCAACTTTTAAAAGGGCAAAATATTTTTCACCTTCTTTGGGAGGACGGACTTCGCCGGAAATTGTATCGCCGGTTTTCAAATTAAATCTTCTGATCTGCGAAGGCGAAATGTAAATATCGTCCGGACTGGGCAAATAGTTGTAATCCGCGGCACGTAAAAAACCAAATCCATCAGGAAGAATTTCCAGCACTCCCGAGCCGGAAATTACGCCATTTTGTTCCGCCTGCGTCTGCAAGATAGCGAAAATTAAATCCTGACGGCGCATTCCGCTGGCACCCGGAACTTCCAATTTTTTTGCTAAATCGTTAAGCTCGCTGATAGGCAATCGCTTAATGTCTTCAATGTTCATAAATATTTCCTTACTTTAAAGTCTAACCAGGTAACGTAAAACATTATCCTGACATTATATTTATCGTCGCTTTACCGCATTATTTTTAAAGAAACTCAAAAAGATGTCACGATTTTTAGTTGTTACGGATTAAATCTCGATTTGTCTTATTGAATACGTGAAACGCTCCAAAGGATAGGGCTTTAAAAGCCTTTTACTAGTTGTGTTAAACTTTTTATATTAATCTATAGCGGCTGTCAAGCAATTTTATTTTTTTTGATAAAAGCTTTTAATATGAAGTGCTTACGTATTATAATTTCAGTTGCCCCATCTTCAAATTATGAAATTTTTTTCGCTTCTTCCACAAGCAAAACAGGAATGTCATCTTTTACTTCATATAATAATTTACACTGATCACAAATGATGCCGTTTTGCTTTTCGTCGTAGTGAACTTTCCCGTGACATTTAGGACAGATTAGAATTTCCAACAATTTTTTATTTAAAGGCATTTATTACTCCTTTACTAATTTTTTTTCCAAGGCGGCAAAAACCTGCCGGGGTGAAATATCCTTCATACACTGTTTTGTCGAGCATTTTTTTAAAAAACAGGGACTGCAGGGCAATTCTGTCCTGATTATTGTATGTCCGGCACCGTAAGGTCCGGTTCTTGCCGGATCGGTCGGCCCGAAAAGAGCGATAACGGGAGTTTTCACTGCAACGGCCAGGTGCATGGGACCGGAATCCGTAGTTATCACTATTCGCGCTTTTTTATACAAATAAGCAAGATCAAGCAAGGTTGTTTTGCCACCTAAATTTACACATTCGGTATTCATTAGTGAAATTATTTTTTCGATTGGCCCTTTTTCGCTTCCTGTAAAGACAACTTTCACTTGCAACTTATTATTAATTAAATCGGCCAAATAAGCAAAATTTTCATTGCTCCATAGTTTCGTTTCCCATAAAGCTATGGGGTTAATTGCAACGAATTTTTTATCTTCCAGATTATATTCGCCCAGTAAACGTAATACTTTCTCCTGGGCTTCCTTATTCGAAGGAAGAACAAATTCAGCCCTGTCGATCTTCGCTCCCAGATAACGTGGAAAATCCAGATAGCGGTCAACCGCGTGCTTGTTCATGTCTTCAGGAATTTTTTCATTAAGAAATAAGCCGCTTAATTCCTGCCAGGAATCATAACCTATTTTTCGTTTCCCCCGGCTTAAGAAAACAATTATCGAACTTTTAAACAGACCGTGAAAATCAATAACCAGATCATAATCCAGTTGCCGCAAAGTTTTCATAAAAGTTAGAATTTCGTCCAAAGAACTTCGGAAATGGCCGCGAAGCAAGTCTTTACTCCAGCTTTTGCGCCGCGAAACCAATACCGAGTCCAGATAAGGGTGATTTCTAACTAAATCAGCCGCCGCTTCTTCCACAACCCATGTTATGTGAGCTTCAGGATAAAGCCGGCGCAGAACAGCAAGAGAAGGCAGGGTGTGAATTACATCACCTATCGCGCTGAGTTTTACGATCAGTATATTCACTCTCTGTCCTTTAATATCCATCTTACGGCGTCCAAAATATCAGCAGCAATAAAATCAGGCTTACTCTCCGGCGTTGCCTTATCCGGACCATCGTCCCGCAGTAATTCACTGCCGTATCCTGTTTTTACCAACACCCCTTTAACACCAACCTTTTTAGCAGCTTCCATGTCGCGGAATCTATCACCCACCAGGTAAGATTTTGTCAAATCGATATTTAAGTCCTGAGCCGCCTTAAGTATCATGCCTGGAGCAGGTTTACGACAATTGCAATCTTGCCGGTAAGGTTTTATTCCTTCAGTGGGATGATGAGGGCAGTAATAGAAACTATCTATGTATGCTTTTTTGTGACGCAGAGCAGTTTGCAAATGTTCATTTGTTATTTTTACAAATTCTTCTGTAAAAAATCCTTTGGCCACACCGGCCTGATTGGAAATGACCACAGCCTTCACTCCGCTTTCATTTATCAGTTTGATAGCTTCATAAGCGCATGGAATTATTATAAGTTTATCAAGATTGTCCAGATAGCCTACTTCTTCGTTAATTACTCCATCTCTATCCAGAAAAATGGCCGCATTTTTCTTCATGTTTTACAACCCTGATTATTTTGAATTAGATTTTCAGCAACCGGCAGGACATCTTCCACGGAAATCAACTTCATGCAACGGAAATCAGTGGGGCATGTTTTTTTCAGACAGGGACTGCAGGGTACCTCCCTCCGGACAATAACCGATTTGTCTCCTGCCGGAGCGGTGGTTACAGGGTTTGTTGAACCAAAAATTGCTATAGTGGGAATATTCAGGGCCCCCGCTATGTGCATTAATCCCGAATCATTGCTGATAAACAGGGAGCACTGCGAAATTAAATAAATCGCTTCCCGCAGAGTTGTCTTACCGGCAAGATTGATTAATCGGGCATGCGCTAAGTTCTGAACTTCCCGCGCCGTTTCTCCGTCTGATTTCCCTCCCATTATCATTATCCTGGCGGAAAATTTTTCACTGAGACTGTCCGCCACTAAAGCAAATTTATCGGGAAACCATTTTTTCGCCGGGCCGTAGGTGGCGCCGGGAGCAATGCCGATTATTGTTTCCCTGGTTTCTTCAGGTATAAATTCCCGCAAAACATTTCCGGCCTCAAGCATATTTATTTTCGTTTCCATATGAATTTCACGATCAACAGAAACGCAACCCAGGGCCTTGACCATTTCCAGATAATAATCAATCTGATGAACTTTCTTTATCTTTTCCGTGAGCCTTACCCGATGAGTCAGCAGAAGACCACGGGCATCGGAATCGAAACCTGCGCGCAGCGGAATTCGCGCCGCAAGAGCAATAATCGCGGCTTCGATGGCATTCTGTAAAAGTATCGCCAATTCAAATTTCCCCTCTTTGAGTTTTTGAGCAAGCTGAAACACTCCAGCCGGATTATCAAATTTTTTTTCATAAATGATAATTTCATCAAGGTCTGAAAAATGTTTATAAATATCGGCTACCCACGGTTTTACCAGCATGGCAATGTGCGCTTTCGGATAAGTGGCGCGGATGGAGGCCACCGCCGGCAAGGTCATGACCGCATCGCCAATCCAGTTGGTGCCGCGAATTAAAATTTTATCTATGCCTTCACGTGGCAATTTTTTTGTATTTCCAGGTATCAATTATTTACCTTTATTGTTTAACCTGACAAAATTTTATTTGTTCTATTATATATTTTTCAAACGCCTGAGCGGAAGGTATCATTTCCATTTCCACGCGTAAAACGCTAAGTATTTTTAAAAATTCAGGATCATCCTGAAGGCGCATGGCATCTTTTTGTGTGGTCACCAGATAATCGGCATGGCAACCAATAAATCCCGTTCTGATTTTTTCCAATTCGCTTTTGTCATAGCGGTAGTGATCCGGGAAAATATCAAATGACAAAATTTTGGTTCCCAGAACCAACAGAATTTTCTTAAACGAATCAGGTCTTGCTATTCCGCAAAAAGCGTAAACTTTTTTCCCTTTGAGTTCGGAAACCGGTTTCGGCGCATTGTAATTCCCTCTTATAATATCTTTTGGCCTATGAATACTTTTAAAAACGGGAACATCTTTAGTTTTTATAATTTCCCCGATTTTTTTATCTGTTTGTTGAGTTTCATCGGTACGCGTAAGTATAATAGCATCGGCTCTGCCTAATTCCTTTATCGGTTCCCGTAATCTTCCCCGTGGAAGGACATGATCTTTCCCGCTTAAACTGCGGTTGTCTAATAAAACCAGATTAATATCTCTGAAAATTTGCCGGTGCTGCATTGCATCGTCGCAGATAAGTACATTTGCTCCGAATTGATTGATGGCTGTTTCTCCTGTAGCGATTCTTTTTGCTCCGGTAATTACGGGAACATTTCTTAATTCTTGAGCAATCAAACAGGGTTCGTCGCCGGCAGTTTCGCTGTCCAGCAGAATTTTATCACCATCTGATATAATATTCACAGGATGGATACTTCTGCTGCCGTAACCGCGGCTGATAACCGCCGGCTTAAAACCATTTTTTTGAAGCATTCGAGCCAGCATGATTACACAGGGAGTTTTGCCTGTACCGCCGACGGTGATATTGCCGACACTGATTACCGGACAGGAAAGTTTCATTTCTTTGAATATTTTGTGATCATAAAGCCAATTGCGAAAATTGATAACACCTAGATAAAAAAAAGACAGGATGGATGCAATTACTTTGACAGGGATGTAAACATTTTTATTTCCGTCATCATCCCATATCTTTTGCCAATTGATCATTTCTTTCATCACTTCCTTCATCTTTGAACTGCAAATTATACAGACGGAAATATTCGCCCTTTTTCGCCATGAGTGTTTCGTGATTGCCTTCTTCCACGATCTTCCCGTTGACAAGGGCGATGATTCGGTCAGCGTTGCGGATGGTGGAAAGCCGATGCGCGATGACCAGAGTGGTACGGCCTTTCATAAGATTATCCAGAGCATCCTGCACTTCAATTTCCGCTTCCGTATCCAGCGATGAAGTGGCCTCGTCGAGAATTAAAATGGGAGCGTTTTTCAAAAGAGCGCGGGCAATAGAAATTCGTTGTTTCTCGCCGCCGGAAAGTTTAGTGCCCAATTCTCCGATATTGCTTTCGTATTCTTTCGGCAGGCGCATGATAAAGTCATGAGCATTGGCCGCTTTGGCGGCATTGATGATGTCTTCTTCTGTTCTCTGGATATCACCGTACGCAATATTGTTTCTAACGGTATCATTAAAAAGAATGGTCTGCTGAGTTACTATGGCGATCTGGCCACGCAAAGATTGCAGAGAGACATCCCTTATATCATGGCCGTCAATCAATACACGGCCTTTGCTGACATCATAAAATCTTGGTATCAGATTGACCAGCGATGTCTTGCCGCCGCCGCTCATCCCGACAAACGCGACAACTTCACCCGCCTTGATCGAGAGGTTGATATTTTTCAGCACAGGCTTTTCGTCATAACAAAATGTCACATTTTCAATATCGATGCTTTTCTCAACATGCGGCAGCATAACAGCATCGGGTTTATCTTCAATATCCGGCACACGGTCGATGACACTAAAAATGCGGTCGGCGCCGGCAATGCCCTGATTGATGGTGTTATTGATATTAGTGAGCCGTTTAACCGGTTCGTAAAGCATCAGCAGTGCGGCAATAAAAGAGAAGAAAGTGCCGGGTGTGGAAGTGCCATGTACGACGTTGTATCCGCCGTAAAAAATGACAGCGGCTATCCCCAATCCGCCCAGAAAATCCATAAGAGGGCTGGAAATGGCATTTACGGAAACGGACTTCATGTTATATTTAAACAGCTTCTCGTTTTCCGCGGCGAATCTTTTGCTTTCGTATTTCTCCATGCCGAATGCCTTGACAATCCGGGTTCCGGAAATTGTTTCCTGCAAGAGGGAATTCAAGGTTCCCATGGTGATTTGCGTGGATGTTGTCACCTTGCGCATTTTTCTGCCAAACATGGCAATAGGATAAACGGTCAGCGGAAAGACGATTATCGCGATAAGCGCGAGTTTCCAGTCCGTGTAAAAGATCACGCCGATGAGACCCACCAGCATGAAACTGTCTTTAACTAATGCAGTTATTGCTTCCGCTGAAGCGGTTTGAACGGACTGAACATCATTGGTAATCCGGGACATCAGCAATCCTGTGGGATGGTCGGCAAAAAAAGACAGGGATTGTTTTTGAATTTGTTCGTAGAGTTGATTACGCAAATTCGTAACAATACGCAGGCCGATAGAACTCATTAAAATGGCCTGGCCATAATTGCACAATCCTTTAAACAGGAAAATGGCCACCACCGCAAAAGGGATCCACTTCAGAGCATCAATATTTTTACTGACAAATATTTCGTCAATGGCCGGTTTGGCAATTAGCGGCAGAGCGGATTGTAAACCTCCGGCAATGATCATGCAAATCGCCGCGAAAATAAACCGCACATAATATTGTCTGGCCATTAATAACAATCTTTTAAAAGTTTCCATATCTGTTCCTATATCATATCGCAGGCAATTTGCGCAGCTCTTCTTGCAGCGCCGGGCTCGCCCAGTCTGCCGCGTATTGCTTCCAGTTCTTTTATTATTTCCTGTCTTTTTTCTCCATTTTTTAAAATTGTCAGGGCCTCTTCAGCAATACGCTTACCGCTGGCATCTTTTTGAATCAGTTCCGGAACAATAGTTTTTCCGGCAATGATATTGACAAGACCGATGTTTTTTACGTCAACGATTAACCTGCCGATGGCATAAGAAAGTAAAGATAGTTTATACACTATCACCATGGGAACTTTCAAAAGAGCGGTTTCGAGCGTTGCCGTCCCCGAAGCAACCAAAGCCAGATCGGCGCAGGAAACAACATCATAAGTTTGACCGGAAACTATTTTTACTTTCACCCTGGATCCGGAAATAAATTCAACCACCTCTGTTTCCTGGAGTGTATCAGCAAGCGGTAGAACAAATTGTATAGCCGGTATTTCTTTTTGCAATATTTCAGCCGCCCGCATCAGTTCCGGCATTAATTTTCTGACTTCCGAGGGCCGGCTGCCGGGCATAATTGCTATCGTAATTTTATCTCCGGCCAGACCGAATTTTTTTCTCAATTCCTGTTTTGAATAGTTCAATTTTACCATATCCAGCAAAGGATGGCCGACATAATTTACGGCAAAACCTTCCCGGCCGTAAGTATCAACTTCAAAGGGCAGGATGACCGCCATTTTATCCACTGTCTTCTTAATTTGTCCGATCCGGCTCTTGCGCCAGGCCCAGACCTGCGGACTGATATAGTAGAAAACTTTTATTCCTCTTTTTTGGGCGGCTTTGGCTAAAGGCAGATTAAAATCAGGATAATCAATCAGAATAACAAGATCAGGACGGCGTTCATCCAGAGATCTTTTCATTATCCCCATTATTTTTAAAATTTTTCCTAATTTGGAAATAACTTCCGTCAGACCGACTACGGCCATGTCCGAAGCGCTGGCCAGAAGCTGGACGCCTTCTTCTTTTAACTTGTTTCCGCCAATACCGTAAAAATTCAGAGCCGGGTTGATTTTTAATATTTCTCTGACGAGGTGGGCTCCATGCATATCACCGGAAGCTTCACCGGCGACAATCATTATCGTTTTATTTTTCCCGACTGCATCTTTAATTTTTGGGATTGATCTTTTTTCTTCAAGAGACATGATTGATCACATCGGCAATAAGCCGGATTTCTTCCCGATTCAATTCCGGAAACATCGGCAGAGAAAGAACTTCCTGCGCGCATCTCTCGCTCTGCGGCAATTGCACCGGGATATTCCCTGACTTCAGAAAAACTTCCTGCTGATGCAGAGGCACCGGATAATAAACAGCCGAGGCAATATCCTTCTTCTGCAGAGCGTCGGCCAGAACATCACGATTTTTTGCACGAACAGTAAATTGATGATAAACATGTTCGCAACCGGAAGCAACGACCGGTAAAATGATATCCTTTCCAGTGATAGCCGCGCAGTAAGCCGCCGCGTTTTGACGGCGTGACTCGTTAAACTGATCTATTTGTCTGAGTTTAACACGAATGATCGCGGCCTGGATCTCATCAAGACGGCTGTTGTAACCGATTTCCTGATGATAATAACGCTTACCGCTGCCGTGATTGCGCAATATTTTTATTTTTTGCGCTATTTCTTCATTTTTTGTAATGATCATGCCGCCGTCCCCGTAACCGGCCAGATTCTTACTGGGGAAAAAACTGAAACATCCCACGTCGCCGATCGTTCCGACTTTCGCGCCGTTGTATTTGGCCCCGAAAGCCTGCGCGCAATCTTCGATTACCTTGAGATTAAATTTTGCGGCTATTTCCATAATGGGTTGCATATCGGCGGGATGACCGAATAAATGGACAGGAATGATCGCTTTCGTTTTCGCGGTTATTTTTTCAGCAATCTTGCTGCAATCCATATTATAAGTATCCGGACAAATATCGACAAAGACAGGCATGGCTTTTAAAAGAGCGATTACTTCCGCCGTGGCAATAAAGGTAAAAGTCGTGGTAATCACTTCGTCTCCGGCTTCAATGCCGCAGGCCCGCAACGCAAGAAGTAACGCATCGGTACCGTTGGCGACTCCGACAGCATAAGGCAGATCATGATAGGCGGCAACTTCTTCTTCCAGAGCGCTGACATTAGGGCCGAGAATAAAACGTGTTTCTTCTAAAACATCGCCGATCGCGGCGTCAATTTCTTTTTTTAGATTATGATATTGTCTTTTTAAATCCACCATTGGAATCATTTTAATAGTTCCTCGGCAACTTTCATCTTTTTTAATATATCATGGTCAACGCCAGAGACTTACGCGCATCTTCACCGGAAATAAGTGGTTGGGAACGATTAGTCACATCAATAACGAAGGAACGAATTTCTTCTTCCAGCGGATCATGGCTGCCAACTTCTATATTATTTTGTATTTTTTGAAGTTGACCGGTCTCATTATTTTCTCCTTTTCCTAAAGATAAAATCTCCCTTTTCTGACAATCCACCGAATGATATCCTTCTATTCCGAAAAAACGTATCTTCTGCATCGTTTTGCCGCTGATACGGCTGGCCGTAACATTGGCAATACAGCCGCCGGCAAAAGAAATCCGCGCGTTGGCAATATCAATTTTATCGGAAAGAATAGCAACACCAACCGCTTCCACCCCGGTGACCGGAGAATTTACAAATTTTACCATAATGTCAAGATCGTGAATCATCAAATCCAAAATGACATCAACATCTATGCCGCGCTCGAAGAAAGGGTGTAACCTGTGTGATTCAATGAAGAGAGGTTTTTTGATGACCTTTTCCAAAGCCATGATTGCGGGATTGAATCTCTCGACAAAGCCAACTTGCAGAATAAGTTTTTTTTTCTGCGCCAGTTCAATTAATTCATCGGCTTCTTCCAATGTTGTGCAAATGGGTTTTTCTATCAGAACATCCACGCCCGCCGCCAGAAAATCCCTGGCAACACTGTAATGCTCACTTGTAGGAACTGCGATGCTCACGGCGTCAACTTTGCCGATCATATCTCGATAATCGGCAAACGCGGAGCATTGATAAACCTCAGCCGCCTTCTGAGCGCGATCTGCAGACATATCAGCCACAGCCGTAATTTCACAATTTTCCAATTTCGGGTATTTCTGCAGATGATAATTGCCTAAATGGCCGATCCCGGCAACACCGACTTTTATTTTCTTTTTTTTCATATTCTTGTTTAGCGGCAAACGCCTCTTGTTGATTCTTTGATGAACTTTATAAAATGATTTACTTCCGGAATATCTTCCACTTCAGTTTCAGCCTTTTTTATCGCGTCTGCCAGCAGCAGTTGGGAACGAAAAATAATGCGATAAGCCTCGTTGATAGCTTTAATAGTTTTTTCGGAAAAATTTCTTCTTTTTAAACCTATCGAATTCAAACCAAAAAGCTTGGCGTGGTTTCCCTGGGCAATAGTATAAGGAGGAACGTCTTTAACAACGGCCGAACATCCCCCTATCATGCAGTGTGCGCCGATACGGCAGAACTGATGCACTCCTGTCAGGCCGCTGATAATGGCATAATCTTCAATATGAATGTGTCCGGCTAAAGTTGCCGCATTGGACATGACAATGTTATCACCTAATTTACAGTTATGGGCAACATGAGCATAAGCCATAATCAGGTTGTGATCGCCAATGATCGTCACACCGATGTCCGCTGTCGTAGAGCGGTGAATTGTCACAAATTCCCTGATGGTATTAAAATTGCCGATAACCACGCGGGTTTTTTCTCCGCCGAATTTCAAATCCTGAGGTGGAGCTCCAATGGAACAAAACTGAAAAATATGACAGTTCTCACCGATATGAGTGAAATCATCTATCACTGTATGAGGTCCTATGATCGTGTTTTTTCCAATCTTAACATCGGAGCCAATTACTGCATAAGGACCTATTTCCACTCCTTCTTCCAGGTTCGCGTCAGGAGAAATAATAGCTGTGGGATGAATCTTCATTTATTTAACCTTCTTTCAGAAAAACTATTTTTTCAGTAGTTCATCAACCTTTTTCACAAGATCCTTAATTGTTGCTCTCATTTCGGGAAGTTTTGCCTGGCAGGCTTCTACTTGCAGAAATTCCTTATAGGGCATATGCGGTTTCCCGCCGACAATTTCACCTGCTTTGATATTTTTATGAATTTTGGAATCAGCCGCTATCATTACATTGTCTCCTATATCTATATGTCCGACCATTCCTGATTGTCCGCCAACCATTACGCTTTTACCCAGTTTGGTGCTTCCGGAAATGCCGACCTGAGCGGTAATGACGGAATTTTCACCAATAACAACATTATGGGCAATTTGAACAAGGTTATCAATTTTAACATTGCGCTGAATCCATGTTTTTCCAAGCGTGGCACGATCAACAGTAGTATTGGCGCCGATTTCCACATCATCATCAATTTGCACAAAACCTATCTGCGGAATCTTGATATTGCTTTTGCCCGGAGATGCAAAACCGAATCCATCGGCGCCAATAACAACTCCGGAATGCAAAATTACACCGTTGCCGATAATACAGGAGTGATAAACGGTAACATTGGCATATAATATTGAATTTTCGCCAATAGAAACATTCCGGCCCACAAAAACACCGGGGTAAACAACAGAGCCTTTGCCGATCGTTGCCCCTTTACCGATAAAAACGCGGGGGAAAACCACTGCTTCAGGAGATACAACAGCACCTTCTTCAATATAAGCGTCCGGGCTTACACCGTTGCCGCCATGCTCTAATGGATAAAAAAGAGTTAATAATTTCCCCAAAGCTACATAAGGGTCGGCGACAACAATCAAATTCCTGCCATCCGCAGCCGTCTGCGGCGGGACAAGAACAGCCGACGCTTTAGTCAGCTTCAACTTTTTCAAATACTTCTTGTTGGCTATAAAGGTAATATCACCTTCATTTGCTTCTTCAATGGAACGGATATTTTCTATAACTGTATTATCCGCTCCAACGACAGTGCCGCCAAGAAACACTGCTATCTCTGCAAGCGTCATTTTCATTGAATGAAGATTATCCCGTTATTTAGCTTTATTGAATTCGTCAATAACCTTTTTGCTAAAGTCGTTTTCCTTCGCAAAATAGGGTATCGGTAGAGTCGCCACGTCAATAACCAGCGTATATTTTTCTTTTTCAGCGATAGTGCGAACAATTTTCATTATTCCCGGCATCAGTTTTTGAGTCATTTCCTGATCACGCTTTTTAAGTTCTTCATTTGTATCATTGACCAGCAATTGATAATCACGCAATTTCTTTTGATAAGCAGATTCTTTTTCTTTCTGCGAACTTTGCGTCATGATTGAACCCTGTTTATCCAGTTCCTCTTTCATTTTCTTCAATTCTTTTTCCGCTGTTTTGATTTCCTGAGTTTCTTTATCATAATATTTTTTGAAATCATCCGCAGCCTTTTTGCCGGCATTGGAATTTTGCATTATTTCCTGCAGGTTAATAAATCCAATTTTATCAACAGCAAAAGAACTGGCACTACAGACAAAAAACGCAAAAATAATTCCCGCCACCAGGTAAATATTCTTTTTCATTTAAAATCTCCTCTCTTAATTTATTTATACTAAACAATTTTAATTTTCTTTCTTTACTTTTTACTTTTCACCTTTCACTTTTTACATGGGCATGCCGATAGTAAATTCCCAACGCCCGTCGGAATCATCATTCAGTCCTCGGCGGTTAATTATACGACCGTATTCAAGCCTTAAGGGACCGATCGGTGAATACCAGCGCAGACCTAAGCCTACAGACTGGCGTAAATCACCTATGTCGTAATCGTCATTCCAGGAATTGCCGGCATCGTAAAAAATAACGCCTTTCATACCCGCATCTTTAATAAAAGGAAAGACTATCTCGGCGTTAAATACTAACATGGTATTACCGCCAATTACATCGCTCGTTCCCGCATAAGTAGGACCGATGTAGCGAAAACCACGCAGAGAATTAATACCACCCAAGACGTACCTGTCGAAAATGGGAATTTCTATCCCATCGTGACCCTGAATATAACCTATCCGGCCCTTCAATCCCAAAACAATATCCAAGGGAAACGGGAAATACATAAATTCGCTTGCGCCATATTGCGTATAACTGGTGTCCCCTTGTAATATTCCCCCCGCCTGTGTAACTGAAACACTGGTTTTTGTTCCTTTAGACGGGAAGATATAATCATTCGTGGTGTCGCGAATTAAAGATAATGTCACAGCACTGGTAATTGTTTGACCTTCTTGAACTATAATTTGATAGGGAGCTGTAGGCAAAACATCATCAATATCATCGGCTGTAAGTTTATAACCTAAATAACCTACTATCTTTCCGAAAAGGGGATACCCCAAAGTAAGACCGGCTCCCCGAGTGTCTAGTGTATAAGAATCATATTCTTTTTTATATTTCCAGATATCGGCTTTACACCAGAGAGGTATATCAAAAAGCCATGGTTCTGTGAAAGATAAATCAATATTATTGGTAGTGGAACCTAAAGACGCTTTTAAACTTAAAATCTGGCCGTAGCCAAGAAAATTCTGCTGGGTAATCTGCGCCATAACAACGGCCTGGTCAGCGGCACTGTAACCGGCGCCGACCATGACCATACCGGTACCTTTTTCCTTGACCCGGATATTGACGTCCATTTTCTTTTTATCGGGACCCTTTTCTGTTTGAAAATCCACTTCTTCAAAATAGCGCAACCGGTTTAGATTACTGTAACTAGTTCTTAATTTACTGCTGGAATACAAATCACCTTCTACGATGTCTAACTGACGCCGGATAACCTTGTCACGCGTTATGTTATTACCGGAGATATTAATATGATTTATAAAAACCAGATCACCTTTAATTATCTGATAATCCACATCAGCTAATTGTTCATTTTCTCTGGTATTAATTTTGGGATTAATATCGGCATTGGCATAACCTTCATCATTACAGGACTGGGTTAGGAAATCAATGTCCTTCATGATTGCTTCGCGGTTATAATTATCACCTTTTTTTACTTTCAAAGACCGCAATAATTCCTCTTTGGGTTTTTCCAGTAAATCACCGGAAATTTCCACTTTATCGATTTTAAACCTTTTGCCTTCTTTAACTTTAATTTTTATGTAAATTCCTTTTTTATCGATAGTTATTTCCGGCTCGCCGATCTGAGCATTGATAAATCCATTATTGAAATAATAAGTCGTCAATTTACCGATGTCTTGTTTAAGTTGATCGCGTTTTAGCAGACCGGAATCAGTGATGAAGCGAAAAAGGCCGGCCTCTGAGGTACTCATCATGTTTTTGAGCTCTTTGGAAGAGTAGGCTTCGTTACCTTCAAAAGTGATCGATTTAACGTAGAGCCTGTCGTTTTCTTTGATATCCAAAATTACACGAAAGTCTTTTTCTCCGTCCCGTTCCACCGTATCTTTTATTTCGGCATTGTAATAACCTTTACTATCATAAAGGGTTTTTATTTTTTCCACATCCTCTTTAATCTTTTCCTGATTCAAATTCTGTCTGGTCTTAATTGTCAGGACTTCCTGAATATCATCTTTACTTAAGGCTTTATTCCCGTTAATCCGAATTTCTGAAATCAATCCTTTTTCCTGCACAACAAAAGTGATTACTTTCCCTTCTGATGTTGACGCCGACTCAGCGGTTACGTCCAGGAAAAAACCCATTTTGAAAATTGTTTTTATGTCAGAGGCCACATCCGCTTCGGAAAAATTACTGCCGGCTTTACTTTTGATTGGCGCAATGATCGCGGAAGCGTCGATTTTCCGGTTACCTTTAATTTCAATCCTGGCTATTTTTTGAACCAGTCCGGTGCGAACAAGAATTTCGGTTTTTAATTGCGCAACGATCATATCAAGATTGGCTAATCCTTTGCCTTGAGCGGAAGCGGTAGACAAAATATAGGCCATATTTACATCAACTATTTTGGCATCAATATTTAAAGTTTCACCCAGTTGGGTCAAGCTGCCGATAATCACAAAATCAGCGCCGGCAGATTTCCCATATTTAATTGCCTGTTTTTCGTCAATTTTGACAGTGCTCTGAAGAAAGGCATCTGACGGAATTATTTGAATAAGTTTTTCTTTTTTCAATTCTTCGTTCAAACTTTTATATAAAGATTCTTTGATCGCCGCGCTATTGCCACTGCTGTAAACTTCAAAAGGCAGTACGCTGATTTTCTTTAATTCCTCAGAATACACCGAAGGAACAAAGAAAAGAATTAAAAGCAAAAAAAACAAATATTTTTGAAAAACAATTTTATTTATAGTCATAAATTCTCCCATCACGAAGGAAAATCCTGTTGGACATCCTTTCTGCCAACAAATTGTTATGAGTCACAGCGACAAGTGTAATTTTTTTTGTTGTATTTAAATTAACCAAAATGTCTTCTATCTTTTTTCCTGTTTCCGTGTCAAGATTTCCCGTTGGTTCATCAACAAGCAATATTTCCGGCTCCATTACTAATGCACGGGCGATAGCCACGCGCTGCTGTTCACCGCCCGACAATTCTCCAGGTTTGTGTTTTATTCTATGTTCTAATCCAACTTCACCGAGCAATTTGCAAGCTTTTTCTGACGCTTGTTTCCTGGACATTCCGCTGATTAAAGCCGGCATCATGGCGTTTTCCAAGGCATTGAATTCAGGAAGTAAATTATTAAATTGAAAAACAAACCCGATTGTCGAATTGCGAAAATGAGCCTTTTTCTTCTCTACCCATTCAAAAACATTTATGCCGTTAATGGAAAGGCAACCTTCCGTAGGGTGATCCAATATGCCCAGAATATGAATTAGTGTACTTTTGCCGGCACCGGAAGCACCAAGAATCGCCAGGGATTCACCTTTTTTAATTTCCAAATTAAGACCGCGTAAGACTTCAATTCTATTGCCGTCTTTAATAAATGTTTTTGACAAATTTTCCAGAATAATCATATTTTATATTCGCTATCTTAATTTTATTCGTATCTTAATGATTCAGCGGGATCTGATTTCGAAGCCCTTAAAGAAGGATAAATTGTTGACAAGAAACAAATAAGCAGCGTACCGGCAACAATGATAGCAACGTCGCCATAATTAACCTTAGACGGAAGCTCACTTAAGTAATAAACATCGCCGGGTAAAATTTTGAAATGGAAAATTTTTTCCACAAAAAGTGATACTTTTTGGATATTTAAAGCTATGGTTACTCCGGCAATGCATCCCAGAGTCGTACCGATAACGCCAATAATCAGACCCTGATAAATAAATATTTTCATAATGCTGCGGGAAGTTGCCCCCATTGATTTCAAAATGGCGATATCTTTACTTTTTTCCATAACAATCATTATCAACGCACTGATTATATTAAAAGCGGCAACAAGAACTATCAGGCTCAGAATAATGAACATGACGCGTTTCTCCAGTTTTAAAGCGGAAAAAAAGTTCTTATTCATCTGCATCCAGTTTTGCGTCCAAAAGGGAAAACCCAGTTTACTTTGAACATTCCTTGCAATACTATCGGCCTTGTAAATATCGTTGACTTTAATATCAATTCCCGTAACAGTATCGCCCATTTGCAAAAAATCCTGACAGCTTTTTAAAGATAAATAGGCCAGCGTGGAATCGTATTCATAGAATCCGGATTCAAAAATACCGACAACAATAAATTTTTTCATGCGCGGCACCATTCCCATCGGAGTGGAAATACTCACCGGCGAAATAATGGTTATAGGATCATAAAGAAAAATCCCCATATTGCGGGCCATTTCTTTGCCTATTATAATTCCTTCAAGAGGCG
>JQDQ01000163.1 GCA_000747625.2 Smithella sp. SCADC | reverse complement strand
CCAATATATCCCAGAATTCATGACGTGATACCGGATCGACACCATTGGTCGGCTCGTCCAGTATCAGCAACTGCGGCTCGTGCACCAGCACGCAAGCCAACCCCAGTTTCTGTTTCATTCCGCCGGAAAGTTTTGCCGCCATCCGGTCCCCGAAGGGCAACAAATTAGAAAATCCGAGATATTTGTCCCTGCGTCCTTTTCTTTCCTTTTTCGGCACATCGAAAACATCCATGAAAAATTGCATGTTTTCATCGACAGTAAGATCCTGATAGAGACCAAAACGCTGAGGCATGTAACCGATAATGTTTTTGATTTTTTGTTTCTGAGTTACGACATCGAGACCGTTTACCAAAATTTCGCCACGCGTTGGTTCGATCATGGTGGCAATCAGCCTCAGGAGAGTTGATTTGCCTGCGCCATCGGAGCCAACCAAACCGAAAATATTACCTCTCTCAACATTAAAAGAAACGTCCTTAACCGCTTCAATACTATCAAAGCGTTTGGTAATGTTTTTGACTTCCACTATGGGGGAGGAATTTTCAAAAGACACTGCCATCCAGCACACCATCACTTCAGCCAGGCATCTGCGGGCATCCCTGCTTTTAGTTCAAAGTTAGGATTAACAATGGATACTTTGACCAGATATACCAGCTTTACGCGCTCTTTTTTCGTCTGGATTATTTTGGGAGTAAATTCTCCTTCCGGAGAAATAAAAGAAACTGTTCCGGCGTAAGTTTTGCCGGGGAAAGTATCTACCTTTACCTCCACCTTCTGGCCCGGCTTGACTTTGCCGATTTCCGTTTCATCGACAAATATTTTCAAATCAACGCGGGAAAGATCGGAGATAGTTATGACTTCCCTGCCGGAATTTACGGTTTCGCCCGGTTCAATATTGCGGCTGGTTATCACGCCATCCATGGGCGACTTTAATTGTGTGTAAGCCAACTGAATGGATGCTTGATTTAATGACGCGTTAATCGAATTAATTTGAGCAGAGGCGACTTCGATATCTTGTTTGGCTGCGTCTATTCTGGTCAAATTACTCTTGGCCAGCTTCAGCACTGATTCACTTTCAGCCAATCGCGACTGGGCAACTTCATAGTTGAGTTTCCATGTGTCCCGCTCTTTTTCCGTAACCACACCTTTGCTGAACAGATCTTCGAAGCGCTTGTAATTTTTTTCCGCGTCTTTCAATGTGTCCTGAACGCTTTTTACGTTTGCTGCGGCTCTGGCCACTTCCGAGGGCAGTGTTTTACTGTTGATTTCCAGCACTGTTCCAAGTTGCTGTTTTGTTTTTTGTGCCCGGTCCAGATTTGCTTTGGCCTGCTCATAACGTGATTCAAATTCCGCGCGATCAAGTTCCGCAATAATCTGGCCCTTTGTAACGGACTGTCCTTCCTGAACGTTGACTTTAACAACACGTCCCGGAACCTGGAAAGACAAATTCGCCTGCGTCGTTTCTATAGTACCGGAATAATAAAGTCCTTTTTCGCGATTATTTTTCTGGCCGAAATAAACAAGCAGCCCAACGGTCACAAAGAGAATTATAAAAACAATAATTATTAGTCTTTTTTTCAACGCTCGAACCTCCCTTTACATTTTTGTCCGCAGTACTTAACCAACTACATATCGGGATTGTGCCAATCTATTTTTTATCGCTTTATAGCCTTCAGCACCAACTTAGCCACTTCCTCTCCTAAAGTACCTTCCAGTTTTTTATCGCGGGCTTTAATCTCGGCAGGCAACCATGACTGTCTTTCTTTAATTGGCTGAGCCTTTTTATAAAAAAGAATTGTCCCTATGATCATCATATGGATGAGGAAAGGGGGCACTTCAATATCTTTTGCATTTGTTTGTCTTTTTCCTGCCACAACTTTTGAACCCATTTATGCATGGTATCACGAAAAGCCGGATCTCCTTCATAATCACCCTGTAAAAGATGTTGAGGAATCTCTATTGTTCTCATCCGCACAGTTATCCGCTTGACTTTTCCGCAGAGAAAATCCCAGAAGCCTGGAATGCCGTCCGGATAAACGATGGTAATGTCCAGCATGGAATTAAACTTTTCTCCCAGCACGTTCAACGCCAGTGCGAGTCCGCCTGATTTGGGGCGAAGGAGGAATTTATACTCACTTTTCTGTTTATCGTGTTTTTCTTTGGTAAAGCGCGTGCCTTCCAGAAAATTCATCACGCTGGTAGGTATAGTAGCAAATTTTTCACAGGCTTTACGCGTTGCTTCAAAATCCTTGCCTTGTTGTTCCGGATGCTGTTTTAAATACTCGGAGCTGTGACGATACAGGAAAGGATAATCCAAAGCCCACCAGGCAAAACCCATAAGAGGCACCTTGATAAGTTCCCTCTTAATAAAAAATTTAAGCAGTGGAATGCGGCGGTTCAGCAGGTGCTGCATTACCAGTATATCAACCCAGGATTGATGATTGCTGACAACCAGATACCAGCCATTATAATTCAAACCATCCACTCCCTGCACGTCCCACTGTGTTTTTTGAGTAAGCCACATCCAGCCGCTGTTGCCGGCAATCCAATTTTCTCCAATCCAATGAAGCATCCTGTTTATTATCCGAAGAAGCGGGGGCCAGGGCAAAAGGATTTTCGGAATGGAAAACACGAACAAGATAGATACCCAAAACAAAATATTTACGAATAAAAGAAAACTCGCTATCACTCCCACAAGTTTTGAAGGCAGAAAATTCAGCATGATGATATTCCTAAGCTCCTAATTTATATTATATCGATCTTTCATAGTTAATATCGTTCGGCTATAAAGAAAATTCATAAACAAGTCAAGATAATTAGAGCAACCATTAATATGGCTTAACGTAAATAATTTTATTGATTTACCTGAATATAAACATGAATTTTCTCTATGCTGGTTTTCTTAAATCCTTGAAGATCAGGCAGTATAATATGTTCTGAAAGAAATAACTGGTCTAAACATAAGTTTTTTGTTATAAATTGATCAAGTAAAGGCTATTTTAACCATTCCTAAATAAAATTGGTTGTGTTCAAAACGGTTACAAATCAATTAATTCAGTTAAAAATCATGGCCCGGAAGGATTTAAAAGATTGAAGAAAAATCATTTACGCAATATTGCCATTATTTCCCACGTTGATCACGGCAAAACCACCCTGCTTAACGCTATGCTGAAGCAGACTGGAGTGTTTCGGGTAAATCAGGCTGTCGAAGACCGCGTTATGGATTCGATGGATCTGGAAAAAGAACGCGGCATAACCATCACGGCGAAAAATACCGCAGTGGAGTATAACGGGGTAAAAATTAACATTGTCGATACGCCCGGCCATGCCGATTTCGGCGGCGAAGTGGAACGCAGTCTCAATATGGTCGACGGCGCGATACTTCTGGTTGACGCCAGCGAAGGTCCCCTGCCGCAAACCAGATTTGTTTTAAAAAAAGCTCTGGCACTGGGTCTGCCGATAATTTTAGTCATCAATAAAATTGATCGAAGTGACGCCCGCATTGACGAAGTTATCAATGAAACTTACGATCTCTTCATTGATTTAGGCGCGGAAGAAAATCAAATTGAATTTCCCATTCTCTATACCAATGCCAAAATCGGCGTCAGCCATAAAAAATTAGGCGATGACAGCGCCGACCTGCAACCTCTGCTTCAAACAATCATTGAACATATACCTTCTCCCCGGGGCAACGATGAAGCCATTACGCAGTTTCTGGTTACCAATCTGGATTATGATCCTTATGTGGGACAAATTGCTATCGGCCGTCTGCAAAGCGGCAAATTGGAAATGAATACCAATTACAGCCTTTGCACCGAAGATAAAATAATTCCGGGCGTCAAACTAACGGCTCTTTATACTTTTTATGGTCTGGCAAAAAAACCGGTAACCGTAGCCGAATCCGGAGATATTATCGCTTTGTCCGGAGTGGAAAATGTTACTATCGGAGATACCATTTCATCTTTTATTGAACCGCAGGCGCTTCCCCGTTTGCAGGTGGATGAACCGACGGTATCCATGATGTTTTACGTCAACGACAGCCCTTTTGGCGGAAAAGAAGGTAAATATCTGACTTCGCGCCACCTGCTGGAACGGCTGGAAAAAGAGGAGCTGAGAAATGTCGCCATTAAAATCAAAAAGCTGGATAGAACCGACGCGTTTGAAGTTTGCGGACGCGGCGAACTGCAAATGGCGGTATTGATCGAAACCATGCGCCGCGAAGGCTACGAGTTGATGGTTTCGCGTCCCCAGGTAATTACCCGGCAGCAAAATGGCAAAACCTGCGAACCGGTGGAAAGACTCTTTCTGGATATCCCGGAGGAATTCGTGGGGAAAATTACCGAAAAATTATCCATCAGAAAAGGACGCATGGAGAGTTTAGTCAACAAAGGATCCGGCAGAGTCAGCATGGAATTTCTGATTCCCTCCCGGGGATTAATCGGTTTTCGCAGTCAGTTTTTGACAGACACCAAAGGCGGCGGAGTGATGAACTCTCTGCTGGAAGATTATGGACCATGGTTCGGCCCTATCCCGCAACGAACGACAGGTGTCCTGGTTGCCGACCGCTCCGGCCGCGTTACACCTTACGCCAGCTTCGCGATGGAAGACAGAGGCGAGATGATTGTGGAAATCGGCACGGAAGTTTACGCGGGCATGATTGTGGGAGAACGCAACCGCAGCAGTGACCTCAACGTAAATATTATCAAAGAAAAGAAACTGACAAACATGCGCGCATCCACGTCCGATGCCACAATAATTCTACGGCCCCCGCGTGTTCTGTCTCTGGATCAGGCCATCGAATTTATTTCTGAAAATGAGTTGGTGGAAGTAACTCCCAAAAACATCCGCCTGAGAAAAATGGAGCTGGACGCTACCAGGCGCCAAATGAAAAGCCGCAAAGAAGAATGATCAGCGAAATAGAAGAAGATTTTTATCGTATAAGTCTACGTATGCCGTATCGCTTAAGACATGTGAATGCTTATCTGTTCGCACACGATAAGGAACTGGCGCTTTTTGACACAGGATTAAATATGTCCGGTTCTTATGAAACACTCAAGAAAGATTTGAGCAATGCGGGCTTGGACATCAATAACATCAGACATGTATTCTTGACTCATGTACATACCGATCATTGCGGTATAGCTGGTCTGCTGCAAAAAAATACAGGAGCGAAAATTTATCTTTCCAGGACTGCTTTTGAAGAATATCAGCATTTTCGGCAACCGGATTCGGCAATAAAACAATTAAGAAATTTTTATTCGCGACAGGGCATGTCTCCCCGGCAAATTGATCTCGTTAT
>JQDQ01000162.1 GCA_000747625.2 Smithella sp. SCADC | reverse complement strand
GTATTGTGATCGTCATAACGCGAAATCCATTTGTACAGCCAAGCCCTTGACTTCTTGAGGGATGTACAGATCGATTCAGAGCTTTCTCCGTTATTGAATCGTTCAACGGCTAATATCCGTTGCTGTGTGTTGTCTTCTTTCATGAACACCTCCGAATTAATTTAGATGCTCATGAAATTGCGTAATAGCTATTCGATTGTCAAAGAACTTTGTCTACGATGTCCTGGCACAGATTTCTGTCCACGATGTCTTGGCCCTCAACACTTAAAACTTAAATCATTTAAGACTTAAAACTTCAATCATCTGTTCATGGATCAAACCGTTGCTTGCCAGTAGATTGGGTGATTGCAAATGCCACTTGTCCCCCGCGATATCGGAAATAACGCCGCCCGCCTCTGTTACCAAGAGACAGCCTGCGGCTGTGTCCCAGGGTTTTAATTTCAATTCCCAAAATCCGTCAAATCTTCCGGCAGCAAGATACGCAAGATCTAAAGCTGCCGATCCGGCACGTCTGATAGCCTGAACTTTTACGGCCACAGCATTAAAGTAATCAAGATTGTTGTCTTTGCTTTCCCGAATATCGTAAGGAAATCCGGTAGCCAGAAGACTGCGTGAAATATTTCCGACTGAAGAAACCTTTAATTTTTTATCATTTAAATAAGCTCCTTCACCGTGTACAGCGACAAACATATCTTCCCTCATCGGATCGTAAATTACACCCAGCACAATTGTACCTTCATTTTCCAGCGCGATAGAGACACAAAAGACAGGATATCCGTGAGAATAATTTGTTGTGCCATCCAGGGGATCGATTATCCAACGCAATTTACCTGCGCCAGTGATCGCCGGAGATTCTTCCGATAAAATTCCATGATCGGGGAAGTTACGTTTAATTGCTTCAATAATCAAATCTTCTGACATTTTATCCGCTTCGGTAACAATGTCAATAGCGCCTTTATACTGAATATTATGTGTGTTGTTGAACTTTTCTTTCAATAGAAAACCTGATTTTTGTGCCATATCCATGGCAAATAATTTCCATTGCATCATAAAAAAATACTCCTGTTTTGATAAATTTTAATCATGATAATAAGAATAAATATAAAACAACAATTTAATAGATAATGTTTGTTTTAATAAATTGTGTTACAATATAATTAGTGTTAAATAAATACAAATAAATGCCGTTATTATTGATTAATATATGTTTGTAGAAAAAAACCCAAATAATTATTCGCAGGAATTGAAAACAAAAAGAGAGGCCTTAGGTCTTTCTCTGGCGGATTTATTTCAGCGTACGCGTATAAGTGTTGCATATTTGCAAGCGATAGAGAATAACGACTTTCATCTCTTACCGGTTTCTGTTTACACAAAAAATTTTATCAAAACTTATGCTCTTGCTTTAGGCGTTGACAGTGAGCCGATACTTATCAATTATGAAAGTTATCTTAACTCCAGGAAAAGAATACAAACACTGCCTTTGAAAGATTCCCCGGAGAGAAAAAATATTTTTGTAAAAATCGCTAATCCTAAAATTTATTGGGGAATTGCCTCTGTTTTGATAGTTGTCGGTATTGTAACCTGGCTAATTTCCAAACAGTATCAATCATCCTCTGATATAATTAGTTCCACAGGGGAAATAACTGCTGCTGTTTCGGAAAATAAAGAACAAACTGTGACTTCTCCGCTTAATACGAATGTCTCTTCAAGTCAGCAGACAAAAGCTGCTCCAGGTCCTGCACGAAACGAAATTAATGAACAATCACAAATTAAGACGCAATCAATTCCCGCCAGGATGGAAAATAATGCCGTAAAACCTTTAAAAGAACAATTTTCGTTACCGTCTAAAAATGCAGAGCCTGCTGTTAATCACAAAGAAGACGATCTCTTGGTTATTAGCGCAATTGAAGAAACATGGATAAGAATTAAGGCCGATCAAAATCCCTCATTCCAAGTTCTGTTAAAGGCTGGAGAAAAATTTGAACGCAAAGCGGCAAGTTTTGATATGGATATTGGCAACGCCGGTGGGATTAAGATACAATTTAAAGGTAAAAATATGGAAAACCTGGGCAAGTCGGGGCAGGTAGTCCACTTGCGATTACCATAACTTTTTAAAAATAAAAATTAATGAGGTAATATTATGTTTGGAATAGGTATGCCGGAATTACTAATAATATTAGTAATTATTTTAATTATCTTTGGTGTAGGAAAATTGCCGGAAATTGGTTCTGCCTTAGGTAAAGGAATCAAAAACTTCAAGAAAACGATGAACGATAATAACGAAATTGCTAATCAACCACCAAAGAAAGAAGAAGAAAAAAAATAAAATTTATCCTGTACAAAGCGATTCAGTGCTGAACAATTTTTGCGTCAAACCGCACCCGTCTATTTTAAAATAGATTAAAGCTGCTCCGGGGACTTTAATTTTTAAAGCGGTTAATGCTAATCAAAGTACATTTAAATGATTAAAATGGAACGTCGTCCACCGGTGTGTTGCCATCGTGGGAACTTCCGGACGTGGCATCGAAAGATGCGTCTTCTGTTTTATTTTGCCCTTTGGAGTCAAGCATCTTCATATCGTTGGCAACAATTTCCGTTGTGTAACGTTTAACGCCTTCCTTATCTTCCCATGAACGGGTTTGAATACGGCCCTCAATAAAAACTAATTTCCCTTTAACAAGATAATTGCCGCATATTTCGGCTAATTTACCGAAAGTGACTATTCTGTGCCATTCTGTTTTCTGGACTTTTTCGCCGTTTTTATCTTTCCAAATTTCATCTGTGGCCAAATTGAAATTTGTGACCATTGTGCCATCCGGTGTGTAACGTACATCAGGATCTTTTCCCAGTCTGCCGATCAATATCGCTTTGTTTATCATTTTACACTCCTCCCTGTTGATAAATCTTTTTTATAATACATAACATTACAACTTGAAGCAAACTAATTTTGAGTAAAAAATCTAAAAATATTATTCACCTTTTAAAATGACGGGATAATGATCATACTTGACTATTTGGTAAAAAAAATATAGTTAAACAAGATTTATGAAAATGGAGAAATTATGGAAGATAATGATCTTTTAAAGATCCGTTTGGAGAAAATATCTGA
>JQDQ01000161.1 GCA_000747625.2 Smithella sp. SCADC | reverse complement strand
ACTAGAAGATAAGGATTATCCGGTAAGGCAGCAGTCTTAACGGCATCTTTATAGCTGCCGGATGAAGTAAAAATATTTCTCCGGCTGATATCCTTACCGCTGCTTTGGGGCGCGGCTTCTATTGATTTCACCCCCGGTGGTGTTTTTACCTCTGCCAACACCGGCGCAGGACGGGGTGCGGGCGCCTTCAGATATTCGGGCATCCCCGCCAGAAAAAAAGCGGCAATCGCTGCCATAACAATAAAAACCATATCTGAGAGATAACGGATCATCATACTTCCATCCGAAAAGCGTTGACTGTCACAAGGAAAGTCATCGCCTCGCCGCTCACGGAAATATCCATGATCTTGACTTGAAGGGTCTTTTTATTTTCCTGAAAGCCTTTTAACAATTTAACAAAAGATTCAGCATTGCCTGAAAGCCTGATCACAACCGGCACTTCGCTGATTTTTTCACTGCCGGCAACTTCCGGCATTTCGAATCCCAAAACATTCAAACCGTTTTTTTCCGCGCATTTTGTTATGGACGTCAGCATTTCTTCCTGAATATCCGAAAAACGGACATCTCGCGGATAAAGAGTGGAACGTACTTTATCCTGGTCTTTCACATCCCCTGAATCACGTGTCTGCCGCGCCTGCTGGAGAAGCCGCGATTTCAGCAAATAAGTTTCCTGCTGATCGGCAAATATTGCCCGTCTATCTTTAAGGGTCGCATGAAGCGGATAGATAAGGAACCGCAGCAGGGCAAGGATGATAATGATGTACACCCCGATGGTTTTCACCCAATTATTATTCCCCTTCGCGATTAATTCCTTCATGGCCTTATCTCCACCGACAAAGCAAAGCTGTATATTCCCGTAGAAGGCTCTTTAGTTGGCGATCCCTTCAGGCTCACCTTCCCGATTTTTTCGCTACTGCCGAGTTTCTTAAGGACCATCAGAGGATCACGGGCCGACACCGTCACTTCCAGCATACCGCTACTGAGCGCCAGACTTTTTATATAGCTTTCTTCCGGAAGCGTAGCAGCCAGAACATCCAGTATTTTCAGGGGCAAAACAGTTTCCTTCATTCTTGCCTCGAAATTGTTTATCGTTTCTTTGTCTCCCTGCAATGAGCCGCCTTGATTTAAAAGATTTATTTCCTTGTCGGCTGCCATGATTTTGTTTTTCAAACTCATCAAAGCTTTGTCATAATTATGAAGAGTCAAATAAAGCATCAGTCCATAGGCAAGAGTGGTATAAATGGCCAAGCGCAGCAAGAAC
>JQDQ01000160.1 GCA_000747625.2 Smithella sp. SCADC | reverse complement strand
GATCAAAATGCACGTGGTTTATCTCGATTTATACCATTTCGATTGGAAACTGACACCTAACAGGTGGTAACTTACAAGCGAATTGGTATTATGTCTTCGAGGCTTTTGGCGGGCTTACCAGTCCTTCGCCGGATATTACCATCACACCATCCTGATTACTGCAGGTGGTTTTCAATCTAACGCGATTTTTTTCTACATTTAATTCAATAATCTCGACTCGCCCGGTAATAGTGTCGCCCATGTGCACCGGCGCAAGAAAACTTAAATCCTGTTTCAAATAAATAGTTCCTGGCCCGGGTAATTGATTGGCGATAATGGCGGAAATAAATCCTGCCGTGAGCATTCCGTGAGCGATGCGGGTTTTAAAAAACGTCGTTTTCGCATAGGCTTCATTGACATGTGCCGGATTAAAATCACCGGTAATGCCGGCATATAAATATATATCCGTTTCTGTCACTGTTTTGGCGAATTCCGCCACATCTCCAACTTTAAGCTCATCAATACTCTTTCCTGTAATCACAAAAACTCCACCTCCTTACATCTTTCTGGTCGTTAGAACCAGCACTTGTATATATTATCCTTCAAATCCTTTATGTCATCCTGCATCGTCATATAGATGCAGGCATTTCTAATGGCCAGTCCGCCCTGATAGGCCAAGGCGGTCACCAGCAGAATTTCATCTTCGGAGAATTCCTTTTGTCTGCCACTGTATACATTCAAAACGCCGATAACATCATCCTCGGATCTGATTGGAACATAAAGCATGGAGACAATGCCTTCTTCTTTTTTTTCCTTTTTGTACTGAACTCCATCATCTTCAAACACATTTTTAATATTTATTGTTTGTCCTTTCAAAGCTTTTCCGATGTTTTTATCGGCCATAATCGGTCCTTTGTTCAGATATTTATCGCTCAATCCGTAACTTGCGACGAGTTTTACAGTGCGAGACTTATCATCCAGCAGTCTCACCGACGCGGCCTTGATACGCAGATCTTTCACCAGATCCTCAGTCATCGTCTGCAAAATTGTTTTGACATCAAGACTCGCTGAGATGCTTGTGGCCAGTTTCAGGAATATCTTTGATTGATTGCGAAGCTTACGAATAAGATTGACAGTTTCAATCGCGGCGCCTCCCTGCTCGGCCAGAATGGATAGAAAATCTATTTCATCCCTGGTGAATGTGCGGACACCTTTAGTATAGAGGCTTAGAATGCCCAGCATTTGGCCCTTATCCATGACCGGCACAGATAGAATCGATCCAATACCTTCCGCTTTTTTTGCTTTATGATTCATCAGCCGTTTATCTGTTGTGGCATCGCGATAATACATATAACCGTCTTTAAGTAATTGCGGACTGATTTTCACGGCATGAGCCGTTCCCGCATGGATATATTTTTCAGAAAGCCCGATCTGAGCTACAGCGACATTGCGAATGGAATCCTCTGAATCTTCCTCATTCAGAAAGATGACAGCTGCCTTGGCTTTGAGAGTTTCGACCGCCACAGACACAATCAAGCGAAGCATCTTTTCCTGATCATCTGTCTTGCCCAGTTCCCTGCTCAATCTTGTCAAACTTTTAAAATACTCTTTTTGAATTAACATTTACTTTTCTCCCTTTCTTATAAGGCTTTAAACCTTGTCGCGTTCCTTCAGCCACTGAACAATTTTTGGAGCAAACAATTTCTGAAACTTGGAACTCACGTAAATGCCGATATGTCCTGTTTCCAGACAGACATCTTCCACATCTTTACTGCCTACAGCGCCGGATAGTTGATTGCAAGCCTGAGGTGGAACCAAATGGTCATATTCGCCGAAAAAATTCAAAAGCGGCATCGTCAGCTTTTTCAAATCAACGCGCTCGCCGCCCAGAAACATCTTGCTTTGAATAAGCAGATTCTTTTTGTAGCAATCTTCAATAAACTGACGGAAAGTTTCTCCGGGAACATCCGGGCTGTCGAAAATCCAGCGTTCCATCCTTACAAAATTTTCCACAAAATCCTTGTTGTCCATATTTTCCATAAAACTGACGTATTTATCGATCATCAGACGTGCGGGATTAAGCA
The DNA here is from genome assembly GCA_000747625.2 of Smithella sp. SCADC. GTDB lineage: Bacteria > Desulfobacterota > Syntrophia > Syntrophales > Smithellaceae > Smithella. The sequence goes on along the minus strand of JQDQ01000160.1, from coordinate 3,962 downwards.
GTAGAAATCCCAAATTCATCAGATCGCCGGGAATATTACCGAAAGTTTGAATCATCCGGTCCACGTCAACATCTTTCATCCAGATATGCAGAAGCCCCCTATCCGTATCGAAACTCGACGGCGTAACGGTAGTAATCAGGTTTTTTATTTTATCCGGATGAAGCGCGGAATACATTACGCTGAACGAACCGCCCATGCATATGCCCATCAGGTTTATCTCGGGAACATTATGTTTTTTACGGATAAAATCGATAATATTATTCATATAACCATTGACATGATCGTCAATGGTCAGAAAATGATCCTTACGCGTGGGATATCCCCAATCTACCATATACAGATCAATGCCACCCTCCAGAAACGTCTTAACGACGCTCCGGTCAGGTTGCAGATCCAGCATTGTTTCACGATTGATCAGCGCGTACACCACCAGCAGCGGAGCTTTCAACTTGTTTTCCGCATTATCGTTGCGAAAATAATGTTTAACTTTGATGCGGTCTTCCTCATATACTATCTCATAAGGCGTCGATGCAATTTCATAGTTGAGTTGACCCTGTAAAATCTCGGATGCCTTGGTAACTCGTTGTTGCGCCTTTTCGGCGTCTTCGGCCATTTTTTCCAGAATCAGATCTAAAGGAATTTTTGTCGAACTCATAAGAAATTCTTCACTCCGAAAATATCTAATTGTTGCCCTCCGGATGTGAGAAGGCTGTTATTTTACGACAGTCAGTGTGTTCGGCGAAATATTGAGCTGCTTTTCCAGTTCTTTCACCCTCTTCTTCAGGACATGGAATTCCTTGTATAGCTCTTCCATCTCCTTTTGCGTTACAACAGGCAACATTTGCAGAAAATCTTCCAACATCCTGTTTCGGACAATGATAAAATCCTCCAGCGTGTTGAGTGTCCGGTGCAAAGTGCCGGTATATTCTTTGGACTTGAACAAACTAATGTAATGACCTTCCAGTATCTTTATCCATATCGCATAACATTCTTTTGCTTCCTGCGGAAGATTCCCTTCTTCGGCCATTTGCCGCAGTTTTTCCTGAAATACCTTAAAAGATTTTTCTATCGGCAAATAAAGAATGGAAAAAAATTCAGCCAGCATGGTTTCAAAGATATTGTGCTTATCCAGCATTTCATTGAACCGTTCCTGATAAAAACGGGTCAATCCCAGAGGAGGAATCTTAAAGTATTGTCTAAATTCCTTTTCATAAACATCGCTCAATGCTTTAAATACTTCCTGATCCAGATTCTCAAAATTATACGCTTCCGTGCGTTTGCCGATCTTGCCTGCTTTTTCCACCAAATGATTTTGTATTTGCATGGCAGCTTCGAACCCGGATTTCGCCATTTTCATGAGAATTTCCGGCAGAGCGTTGAAGGAATTAGCTGCCGCTGATGTCAATTCCGGTTCACTCATCATCCGGGAGAAGGATTTAAGAAGATTCAAACTTGTATCCAACTGCCGGGTGAAACGGCTTTGTACCGCTGTTTGCGTCATTACGGACGTATCAGGGTTGGAAGGCGTCGTTTTCAACAGATTCAACCACATATCCGCTGCTACCGTAAGCCACGGGAAAAAAAGAACTTCTTTTAACGGAGATTTTTTGTCTTCGTCAGCCATTTTTCACCTCATGTTGAAAAAAAACTATTGAAGAAATTGTAGATTGAATGTTAATAAAAAACTTAGTTCACTTTTAATATAAATGAACTTATTTGTCAACGCATTTTGATGCATTATTATTGATAATAGTATATTAAGAGTTCCAATTAGTGACGCTATTTTTATAAAACCACGAAGAGGTGAAAATATGTCCATTGAGAACAACACAAAAATTACACCGGACGAACTGATGCATGCTTGCGGTTTTTCCCCGGCCGATAACACAGAAAATATCCCTACGGCGCTTCCCTGGAAAAGCAAACTAGTCGGCCGGCAGATCAGAAGCTTATTCGAATATAAAAGAACGCTTGATTCCATCGGTAAGGATTTGTGGATGTTCGGACCTTTCGCGATTTCCGCGATATGGCAAAGCGCGATACTTGATTCGTTTTTGCGTCCTGTAAAGGCCAGCGCACGCCTGGCTGTCGGCGCTTCCAGAAATCCTGACATTATTGCCGATATGAACGGCTGGATCTACGAAAGCTATTCCCGGCTTCTTTACACCTTAACCGGTTTTTTTATTATAGACGGAAAATTCAACAGGGAAAAAGCCCGAATGATTTGCACAACACCAAAGGGTAAAGAATATTTAAAAAACTATATGGATGAATTCCGCCAACTGGAATATCAATATAACAACATCGGATTGACCCGTCTTAAAGCCATGAAAGAACTTTTAAAGTGTCTGGTGGTTTTAATCACGGAGCAACCCCTCTCTGACGGCCAGTTGCCTTTTGCCAAAAAAAATCCGGATGGCGCCCCGGCGACTTCTTTTGAGCAATACCTTGCCGAAAATCGTACCCGTATGGAAAATCTATACGAAGCAAATGCATTTGACATTAAAGAGTATGCAGAAAGAGCAACACTGGGGAAAATCGGCTGTTCCACTTATGAATATGTGGAAGGATCACTCAATCACAGGGTGAAATTGCGTTATTACCCTCTTCCCGAAGGGATTACATCAAACGGCAAAATTATGTATATGACGACTCCACTCATTAACAAACCGGAACTTTTCGATCTTGCTTCAGGAAAATCCGTAGTAGAAGCCCTCCTAAAAAAAGGTTACATAATTTACATGGTTGATCATAACAATCCCGGCTGGGAAGAAACCGAATTGGGACTGGATTTCTACGGAAAAACAATCCATGATTTATATCTGGATATAATCAAAAAAAGGCACCCTCAAGATGAAATATACGTAATGGCTTATTGCATGGGCGGCACTCTTATTCTTCCTTATCTGGCCAGACGGGCGGAAGAACTTTTAGCCGCAGGTCTGCCGATGGATATAAAGAAAATAGCCCTGATGGCTTCACCGATGAAATTTGATGATGAAGACAGCGGACACAATCCGATCCGTTCACTCATCCGCCGCGATTACGATCCCTATCTGATGAAAGAACTATTCGGCGCAGTCAATATTCCGCCGCAGGTCATCGAAGCGGGCATGAATGAAATACAACCCGGCGTGCAGTATACAGTTGTTTTAGGATTTTACGGACGCGCGGAAATAAAAGAATCGATTACCGACGCGGCGCCCTTTCTTTACTGGCTGACACACGGAACCAAATTCCCGGTATCTTCTCATATTCAGTGGATTCAAAACATATTCATCGGCAATCAAATTTATGAAGAGAAATATTGTCTTCCTTCCGGCAATCCTAAATTCGACGGCAAGCCGGTTAACATGTCCATACTGAAAAAAGCCGGAGTCAGAATATTCGATTACAAAGGCTCCAGGGATCCCATAGCGCCGGCCGGTTCCTGCGTCGCCGGCGAAACATGGGGACAAACAGTGCAAGGAAATTTCAAATTCACCAGTGAAGGCCTCAACCGGACGATCGAAAAAAATATCGGGCATATTTTTGTAGTCAGCCGCAAATTACTTGCCGAATTTCTGACTCTTGTTGAAGATTTTTTTCAGGAACCATCGCTCAACCAGGCAGACATTTCAAAGTCGAAACGTTCAGCTAAACCAGAAGTTATCAGCAACGTTGTAGATATTAAAAAACTTCAGATGGAAAAATAATCCTCATTGGAGTTAATCATGCAACCAGAACTATTTCTAGAATATCTTGATGGCTTTAAAAAAGCATATCCGGAAAAATTCGCTTCGGAAGATGAAATATTCAGCCACATTCGTCGCGGAGATCACATCTTTGTTGCCTCCGGTTGCGGGGAACCTCAATACCTTGTCCAGGCTATGATCCGTTATGTAGAATCCAATCCCAAAGCTTTTTTCGACGCCGAAATTATCCATATTTATTCGCTGGGTCTCGCTCCGTACGCCGGCGCC
>JQDQ01000159.1 GCA_000747625.2 Smithella sp. SCADC | reverse complement strand
TTTCAATATTAACCATGTCATTTCGAAGGAACGGAGTGACTGAGAAATCTTTAGAATCATTGAATAAGATTTCTCCCTTCGGTCGAAATGACATATCGGTAACTTTTGCAAGTATGCACTAGCTGTAAAGAATGACCACCCCTTCATTCTTCCCCCGCCTTTTCGGAAAGTAAGTAAACCTGATACCAATAGAAAAATGCTTCGGGATTGCTCTTCTTGAGTTTGTTGAGCCTCGTATCGAGCGGCTCTTCGATTTGCCACTCTATTATTTGCTGGGCATCTTCAAAACGGACAAACGTCTTGGCGCCGGTATTAATGAGCTTTGCCAGATACGCCGCGCACGCCGCATGAACAATGGCTTTTTCGATATGGTAGCTCTCGGAGAAAATATAAGCCTTGATTTGCGATATGCCGTTTTGCAGGGCGGCAAAGTCGCCTGTGCCTGCCTTTCCTCTGGTGGCCAGGCAACGCGCGGTGGATAAAATATCATCCGAAACAATTTTTACGTCTCCCTGAAGTTTGCGGTATTTCATTTCTGTTTGCGCGATCTCTGTAAAAGTTTCGGCAACGGTTTTTATATCGCTGATCTCTTCGAACAGATTCCCTACATCGTATAATTGCTTTATAATCTCCATCGCCATGCTAAAGCCGCTCTTTTGGTAGGGAATACCCGTGGTGTTTGGCGCAAAAGCAGTCAACTTGTCGCCCAAAATATCTTCTTTGCCGGGAATGTTTACTTTAACAGGCACGCCTTCCTGTTGAACAAATCGTAAATCAATATCAGTCGGAATGATTTTTTTGTACGGAGCTTTTTCTATCAGAATATCGAGCAGAATATTGTCTTCGGGAATATTCTTTTGATGCACCGGATTATAAAAAAATTTATAGTGCAGTTTATCGATTTCTGACGCTGTCTTTCTTTTCTGAACCTCAAATCTGGTGAAATTTTTCGTTTCAATGAATTTTGCAAAGAGCGCGTCAAAGTTCTCTTCTTTCGGCGCGATGATGTCAATATCAATGGAAAATCTTCGGGGATTCTGCTGAAGCAGCATTACGGAAGACCCGCCTTTGAAAACAAATTCTAAACCGGACTGGACAAGACCTTCCAGAAGCAGCAGGGCGCGAATGACTTTTTCAATAAGAATCTTATCCGCCTTGCGGTTTTCGGCAGAGACCTTATTGATCCATTCCGGTTGTAATGTGTCTTTGGAAATCATAGCAAATTACCGGCACTAATCCTTTTTACTTGCCGCTGATTTGGGCTAATATATTTCTAATATCTTTTTCCTTATTTCTTCTTTTTGCGTAGCGCAGAAGCCTATTTGTATTAACCGTATATTTCCCCAACGCACTTTCAAAAATATTGAGCATTTCACTGCCTTGCAGGAAGGAAAAAATATCGCTGTCTGCGTAGAGATCAACGAGAATTTTTTCGATAGACGGCACGGTTATATGATCAACATCCTGGAGTGGCGCTTCGCTGGTCAGAGATTTAACTATTATGGAGCCCTTGCTTTCTAAAACGAACATTCCCATCATTTCATGCAATGGCTCTTTGAACGTGTATTTTTCTTGATTGATTTCTTTGACAAAATGGAAGACAGAATCTATCACTTCACGTTCCACCTCAACCAGCAGGAAATCATACATGGATACATGCTGAAAAAATTCTTTTAAAGAGGACGTGTGCCAGCAACAAAGAGTAATGAGAGGGAATTTCTTTTTAATTTGAGAGAAGATACTTTTTTGCTTTTTATCAAGGACTGGTAAAAAACAGATTCCCTTGCCTAAAGAATAAATACCTCGACCAATTCTTTTTAATAAACCCTGTTGGACAAGATTGTAAATCCGCCAGTTTACGGTTGCGCGTTTGATATCGGGTTGTGTTTTTGAGAAATAATCGTAAACATCGTTTGTGGTAAACGATTCCCGATTCGCAAAATGTCGGATTAGAGTATCCGTGTCTTTACAAGCCTCCCGATGCCAGTATACAAATTATCGGCAATAAGTCAAATAAATTGCCGCTAATTTGATTACTTTTTAGCCTGTTAATCTCCGGTGATCTGTCTAATATTATGATTTATAACGCTTTCCAGATCTTTTGCTTCTTTGTTCAGTTTATTGAGTTCGTCATTCAACGCAATCATTTCTTCAATAAATTCTTCCTCTGTCTTGCTG